>JANXSY010000157.1 GCA_025356435.1 Isosphaeraceae bacterium
TTTCGTGGCGTCAACCCCGAAAGCTTCGATGGACACGGGAACTACACACTCGGCCTAGCCGAGCAGGTCGTCTTTCCCGAAATCGATGCCGATCGCCTGCAACACACGCAGGGTATGGATATCACGATCGTCACTACGACGACCAATGACGAACAAGCCCGGGAACTACTCCGCGGCTTCGGCATGCCCTTCCGGGCTACTGCCAAACTCGAACAACGCTAATCTCGCAACGTGTCTCAACGGATCGATCGCCGCAACGGGAACTGGTGAGCCATGTCGACCAAAGCCCAGATGATCAAGTCGCAGACGCCGCGGAAATTTGCGGTCCAGCACCGCAACCGCTGTAATATCTGCGGCCGCCCTCGTGCCGTCTATCGTAAATTCGGCGTCTGCCGGATCTGCTTCCGGAACCTTGCCAGCCGTGGCTTGATTCCGGGCGTCAAGAAGGCGAGCTGGTAAGGCCCGACGAGGCCGCCGGTCGCCACTTCGAGGGGGTTACCCCTTGCTCCTACAGGATGAGAGAAAACTCCGACGCGCCGACCCTCCCAATGCCTCGATCGTTTCGAGGTCTGGCGGGGCGTTACCCGCGACGGATGGTGAGACTTCCCCGCCATGATGACCGACCCGATCGCCGACATGCTCACCCGGATCCGCAACGCATCCCGGATCGAGAAGCCGCTTGTCGACCTCCCTGTCTCCGGCGTCCTCAAGGGGATCGCCCAGGTGCTCAAGGACGAAGGCTACATCTGGGACTTCACGGTCATTGACACCGTCCCCGCCAAGACGCTCCGACTTCAGCTGAAGTACGGCCCCAACGGCGAGCGATTGATCACCAAGATCGATCGCGTCAGCAAGCCGGGACGTCGGGTCTACATGGGCTACAAAGATCTCCGACCCATCCTCCACGGTATGGGGATCCAGATTCTCAGCACGCCCCGAGGCGTCCTGAGCGACCGCCGAGCCCGCACCGAGAAGGTCGGCGGCGAAGTCCTGGCGTTGATCCATTAAGCCCCAACAGTCGACCCGCTCGCCGCAATGAGTTATCGAGTCGTCTTCGGACCACTCTAATTCGTGAGCGAGCGTCTTCTGTAATCCATATATTGACTCGTCCCGCTGACCGGTCTCGCCTTCGCTTGCGGGGCTCTTAAGCCAGAACAGGAATATCGAATCATGTCTCGTATCGGACGCAAGCCGATTCCCGTGCCGGCGAATGTTAAGGTTTCTGTGGTGAACACCACCGTCTCAATCGAGGGACCGAAAGGTCTGCTCGCGTTCACGCACAAGCCGGCCATCACCGTCGCCTATGACGAGGCCGGAAATCAGATTCTCGTCACGCGAGCTAATGACGAGCGAGAGAGTCGCGCTCTGCACGGTCTGACTCGCAGCCTTGTGAATAACATGGTACTTGGCGTCACGGCTGGCTACTCGAAGCGGCTGGAGATCGTCGGCGTCGGCTACCAGGCCCAGCTCAAGAAGGCGAATACGATCGTCCTCCAGGTCGGGTTCGCCAACCAGATCGTGCTTGAAGCCCCGGCTGGCGTGACGGTGACCGTCCCCGACGCGACCCACGTCCTCATCACCGGGTCTGACAAGCAAGCCGTTGGCCAGTTCGCGGCGGTCGTCCGCAAGGTCCGCCCGCCCGAGCCGTATAAGGGCAAGGGTATCCGTTACGAAGGTGAAGTCGTCCGCCGCAAGGCAGGCAAGGCGTTCGGCGCGAAGTAAGCCGGACCGTTCGGATAGCATGTCACGACGCACTCTTAATCCAAGACCATAGAGGATGGGCGACCGGTCGGCATCGGTCGCCCCGAACCCTCAAGACAGAGAAGGATTGGTCCGGTGAATCAACGCAAGCAGGTCGAAGTCCGCCGCCTCCGTCGGCAGCGGCATGTCCGGAAAAAACTCTTCGGCACGACCGAGCGTCCGAGGCTCTGCATCTTCCGCAGCTCGAAACACATCTACGCCCAGGTTATCAACGACGCGACCGGGACGACCCTCGTATCGGCGTCGTCCCTCGACCCCGAAATCAAGGGTGACGCTGCTTACGGCGGGAATAAAGCCGCCGCAACCCTTGTGGGCAAGGCCGTTGCTGAGCGGGCGAAGCAGGCGGGCATTGACAAGATCTGCTTCGACCGCCGAAGCTACAAGTATCACGGCCGGGTCCAGGCCCTCGCCGACGCCGCCCGCGAGGCCGGCCTCCAATTCTGAGCGGACACCGGACCGGACCAGAACGGCAAGAACACAGGGGACAGCGTCGTGGCCAACGATAGAGATCGAGGGGACCGTAACGACCGCGAGTGGTCGGAGAGCGTCGTGGCGATCCGCCGCTGCGCCGCAGTGGTCAAGGGTGGACGTCGCTTTAGCTTCAACGCGCTGGTCGTGGTCGGTAACGGCCGGGGCTCGGTGGCGTGGGGCTACGGCAAGGCGAATGAAGTGCCGCCGTCCGTTGAGAAGGGCGTCAAAGACGCTCACAAGCAGATGAACCGCATCAACCTGAAGGGCGGCACGATCCCGCACCAGGTCATTGGCAAGTTCGGCGCGGCTCGCGTGATCATGCTCCCCGCGAGCCCCGGCACCGGCGTCATCGCCGGTGGTGCGGTCCGGGCGGTCGTTCAGGCCGTCGGCGTCACGGATATCCTCACCAAGAGCTACGGCTCGACCAATAAACTCAACCTCGTCAAAGCCGCGATCGATGGGCTGAAGAAGCTCCGGACGAAGGACGAGGTGGCCCGCCTCCGGGGAGTCACACTCTGATGCAATTGCACGACGTCCACACTGGTATCACCAAGCGGAAAAAGCGAAAGCGGATCGGCCGAGGTCCTGGTTCGGGACACGGTAAGACCGCCGGCAAGGGCCACAAAGGTCACTCGTCGCGTCAGGGCTTCAAGATCGGTGCTCTCTTCGAGGGCGGTCAGATCACCCTGGCCCGTCGTGTTCCTAAACGTGGCTTCGTGAACGGTGCGTTCCGCAAGGATTTCGCCATCGTCAACCTGGATAGCCTCAACGTCTTCGAATCCGGTTCCGTGATCGATGAAGCAGCCCTCCGGGCGTGCGGTATCGTCAAGGGTCGGCACGACGACGGTGTGAAGATCCTCGGCAATGGCGAGATCACCAAGTCGCTGACGGTCCACGCCGACAAGTTCTCGGAGAGCGCCGCGAAGAAGCTCGTCGACGCAGGCGGTACGGTTGTCATCGCCGCTTAATTGCGACGAATCCGGGCGGGACGCGATCCGCGACGCACCTCTCGTCCTATTCGATCCGGCGGGCACGGTTATCCGGCCCGTCTGGTCGTCCCTTTTCGTGTCCATCGCCAGCCAGCATCCCCTCGTCGACGCCTGTGGTCGGCCTCGACGGAGCGCAGGCCGATCCATCCCCTAGCGAGGTCGCCGTGGGCAAGCTCTACACGATCCTATTCAAGATCCCCGAGCTGCAACGCAAGATCCTGATGACGGCCATGTTCCTGGCTATCTATCGGATCGGGTTCTACATCCCACTACCGGTTGTCGACCAGACCAAGTTCGATAGCTGGGTGAAGACGGCAAGTGACACCGGGATCGGCAAGATCCTGGGTACCGTCTCGATGTTCGGCGGAACTCAGATCGGCATGAGCACGATCTTCGGCCTCGGCATCATGCCCTACATCTCGGCATCGATCATCTTCCAGCTGCTCGGCAGCGTCGTCCCCGCGCTTGAAGCGCTGACGAAGGAGGGAGAGAGCGGCCGGAAAAAAATCAACGAATATACGCGATATGCCACCGTCGTCCTCTGCGTGATCCAGTCTGCGCTCTGGGTTCAGTATATGATGGGCAGCCTCAATATCGTCCACGACGATATGAGGACTATGGGGAACGCATTCGTCTGCGTCATGATTATGACCGCAGGGACGATCTTCCTCATGTGGGTGGGCGAGCAAATTGACGAATACGGAATCGGCAACGGTATCAGCATCCTGATCATGGCCGGCATCCTCGCCCGCCTACCGGATACCCTTTTCAAGCTGCTCCAAGATACGAGCTTCAGACTCACGCCGGTGGCACCCAAGCACCACGGGATCATGACGATCGTCGTGCTGAGCTTGCTCTTCGTGGCGGTCGTTGTCGGCGTGATCGCGATGACCGAGAGTCAGCGTCGAATCCCCACGCAGTCGGCGAAACACGTCCGAGGGCGCCGCGTCTTTGGCGGGACACGGCAATATCTCCCGCTCAAAGTCAACCAGGCCGGCGTCATGCCGATCATCTTCGCGTCCAGCCTCCTCATGTTCCCCTACTTCGTACTGAATGCGTTGAGTCAAGCCACACAAACCTGGCTCGTCGGCAACAAGGGTATCAGTGGCAGCGTCGAGAGCTTGAGCTTCTTCGGCTATGTCAAATACGGTCTCGCCAGCTTCTTCGAGGCCGGGTCCGACGCCTTCCGCTCACACGGATACGTCTATACCCTCTTCTACGTCCTCCTGATCTACTTCTTCTGCTACTTCTGGACCGCCATCACCTTCAACCCGAAGGACATGGCTGAGAACCTCAAGGACTACGGCAGCTTCATCCCCGGTTACCGGCCCGGCAAGCGCACGGCCGACTATCTGGAGAAGGTGATGCTCAGGATCACCTACGTGGGGGCGGCGTTCCTCTCGCTCGTCGCGGTGATCCCGTCGATCGTCTCGGAGGCTTTCAAGGTCGACTACGCCGTTGCACAGTTCCTCGGCGGCACAGGACTTCTGATCGTCATCAGTGTCTGTCTCGACCTCGTTCAGAAGATCGACAGTCATCTGATCATGCGAAACTATAGCGGCCTTGTGAGCAAGCGATGAGGCAGACTTCTTCCGCATCGCCGGCCCGGCAGATCAAGCTGAAGAGCCCTCGCGAGATCGGCTTCATGCGAGATGCGGGCCGGCTCGTGGCCCAAGCTCTCGACCGTGTGAAGCAGCTCGCGGTGCCGGGCTCGACAACGGCCGAGATGGACGAAGCGGTCGAGTCGCTCTTCCGCGAGCACGACGCTATACCACTCTTTCGTAACTATCCAAACTCCCAACGCGGCAAGCCAGCATTCCCCGCCGTGATCTGCGCAAGCGTCAATGAGGCTGTCGTCCACGGTATTCCTAACCGACGCCCCCTCAAGGAAGGGGACGTTGTGTCGATCGATACCGGCTGCCGTCTTAACGGCTGGTGTGGAGACGCCGCTGTGACCTTGCCGATCGGGGAGGTCGAGCCCGACGTCTTGAAACTGCTCCAGGTGACGAAGGATACACTCGACCTCGCCGTCCGGGCGATGGGAAGGTGCCGTACCTGGTCTGAAGTCGCTGGCTTGATGGAACAGTACGTCAAGAGCCAGGGTATGGCGGTCGTCGAGAAGTTTGTCGGTCACGGTATCGGCCAGGCTATGCACGAAGAGCCGCAGGTGCCTAACTTTGTAAGCAAGGCTCTCCGCAAGAACGATATCCGTCTCGAACCCGGCCTGGTGCTCGCAATCGAGCCGATGGTCGCCCTTGGGACGAAGAACGTCGACGTCCTCGGAGACCATTGGACCGTCGTCACCAAAGACAGACGCTTCAGCGCGCACTTTGAACATACCGTCGCCATGACCATTGACGGTCCCATCATCTTGACTCTGCTGGAGGACTGATCGCGAAGGATGCGGGTCGTTTCAAAGGGGAATCCCGGACGAACGGTCTTGCAATGAATGTCACGACACGATAGATTGGCCCAATTCGGCCCGGGATCGACCAGCCCGGTTGGCGAGGGACTGTTGACCTCACCTAGGTTTATCGACGACACCCAGATAATGCGGCGGCTTTCTCAAAGGCCAACATCGTGTGTCCGTTGTGTCGCCGAGAAGACTTCGTCGAACAAGATTTTAGCGAGACCGGGGAAAGCGAGCATATAGCCCGATGAAGATCCGATCGAGCGTTAAGCGCATTTGCGAGCATTGCAAGATTGTACGCCGTCGCGGCAAGGTGTACGTGATCTGCTCCAATCCCCGCCACAAACAGCGCCAGGGCTGAGCCGAGCCGTGGTCCATCCCCACGAACCATTCGACCTCGAAGACCGACCGACCCGGTTGGGTTAGCCACGGAGATTTGGACGGATGCCTCGTATCCTCGGTGTCGACATTCCGAATGACAAGCGAGCGGTGATCTCACTCCGCTACATCTACGGGATCGGCCCGTTCTTCGCCGCCCAGCTCTGCGAGCGCGCCGGGATTAGTCCCGATAAGCGTGCTCGCGACCTGACCGAAGACGAATTGGCCAAACTCGCCGTCCTGCTCGACAACGAGTATATCGTCGAGGGGCAGCTCCGCCGTCAGATCCAACAGAACATTGGCCGCCTTCGCGACATCGGTTGCTATCGCGGCCTCCGCCACCGTAAGGGCCTTCCGGTCCACGGCCAGCGGACGCGGACGAACGCCCGTACCCGCAAGGGTCCGCGTAAGACCGTCGCCGGTAAGAAGGGCGTCAAGGACAAGTAAGCCCACCAGGACGAGCAGGCCGTCGACGGCGTTGATCGTCGCCTTCGGCCCGCTATCGTCTCGCGAATTCCCCAACGAACTCGACCCGATCGCAGCTCTTCGGAGGCAACGGACCCGTGGCCAAGGCCAAGAAACGCAAGACACGACGCAACGTCAGCCGGGCGATCGTGCATATCAAGGCGACGTTCAACAATACGACCGTCACGATCACCGACCCCAACGGCGACGCGTTGTGCTGGGCCTCCTCGGGCACCGTCGGCTTCAAGGGAAGCCGCAAGAGCACGCCCTTCGCCGCCCAGCGTGCGGCCGAAACCGCCGCCGCGACGGCGACCAAGTACGGCGTCAAAGAGGTCGAGGTCAAGGTCAAAGGTCCCGGTTCGGGTCGCGAATCTGCGATCACCGCGCTGCAGGCCTCGGGCCTTGCGATCAAGGCTATCGAAGACGTGACTCCGCTTCCGCACAACGGGTGCCGTCCTCCCAAGAAGCGCCGCGTCTGATTCCGTCATGTTTGTGAGATGACCCCGCAGGGGGCCGGGACGACTCGGGACTCGGGTTGTCGACTGTCCCGGATTTTCCCTCGGGGCCTGTTCCTGTTTTCGAGGACCCCGAAGCCCGATACGGGCTCGGAATACTCGTCCGAACCAACCCGACAGAGGATGCTCGAAGTACTATGGGACGTCATATCGGTCCGGTCTGCCGGCTCTGCCGCCGGGAAGGCCTGAAGCTGTTCTTGAAGGGGACGCGCTGCGACACCCCGAAATGCGCCGTCGAACGCCGTGAAGGCGTTCCGGGCATGCACCAGTTCCGCCGGAGCAAAGCGAGCGAATATTCGATCCGGCTCCGTGAGAAGCAGAAGGTCAAGCGGTACTACGGTGTGTTTGAGCGCCAGTTCCGCAAGTATTATGACCTCGCCAGCCGTCGTCCCGGCAACACCGGCGACGCCCTCATGGCCCTTCTCGAACGCCGCCTCGACAATGTGGTCACCCGCCTCGGATTCGGCACGAGTCGGCCGCAGTCTCGGCAGTTGATCACTCACGGGCACGTGATGGTGAACGGTCGGAAGCTCGACATCCCGAGCTACCTCGTTCGCCCCGGCGACGTGATCAAGATCAAGGATCGTGAGCACTCGAAGAAGCTCGCGACCGACAGCCTCGCCACCGAGGGCATGCCTCCCGTCCCCGAGTGGTTGGACCGCACGGCGACCGAGCATCCCGAAGGTCGTGTCAGCCGGCTTCCGGCGATGCAGGACATTTCGCTGCCGGTCACACCGCAGCTTATCGTCGAATTGTTGAGCCGTTGAGCAGCGGACCGACCGCAGCTCTTGCGTCTCGCCAGAGTTTCGCCCCGCGATAGTATCATCTTCGGCCGATTGCGGCCGGACACGGGTCACCCGCCCTTTCTCGCGGGTTGGCCCGGCCTGACTTCGGCCGTTTTCGCACCGCTTTCTCCTGGAGACCTCGCGCGATGCGCATTCGTTGGCGTGGCCTCGAGCTTCCCAGTCGCGTGATCTGCCTTCGCGACAAACTGACCGATTCTTTCGGCGAGTTTCACGTCGAGCCGTTCGAACGCGGTTTCGGCCACACCGTCGGCAATAGCCTTCGCCGCATCCTTCTCTCCAGCCTGGAGGGGAGCGCGGTCACGACGATCAAGATCCAGGGGATTCAGCACGAGTTCTCCTCGATCCCCGGAATGGTTGAGGACATCACCGACCTGGTGCTGAACCTCAAGCTTCTCGTGGTCAAGAACCACTCGGAGCACAGCAGGTCGATTCGTATCGAGCGCGATCGTCGGGGAGTTGTCACCGCTGGTGACATCATCCACGACGAGTCGATCGAGATCATCAACCCTGACCACATCCTCTGTACGCTGACCGACGACGTCCCGTTCGTGATCGACATGACGGTCGAGAACGGTCGCGGCTATCGGACAGCAGCTGAGGGTCACAATGATGACCTCGAAGTTGGTGGTATCCCGATCGACGCGATGTTCAGCCCGGTCCGCCGGGTCGAGTATCTGGTCGAGAACACCCGCGTCGGCCAGCGGACGAACTACGACAAGCTGATCATGAAGATCTGGACCACCGGCACGCTCGGCCCCGAGATGTCGCTGGTCGAAGCTGCCAAGATCCTCCGCAAGCACCTGAATCCGTTCGTCCAGTATCACGAACCTGGTCCCGGCCTTCCGGCCGACGGGCAGGGGAATGACCGCTACGGCGACCTCCCGCTCGATGCCGAACTTGAGCGCAAGCTCAACATGAGTCTGGCCGAGCTGGAACTTTCGGTCCGCGCCACCAATTGCCTCGAATCCGAGGGGATCACCACGGTCCGCGACCTCGTCAGCAAGAGCGAGGACCAGTTGTTGACCGTCCGCAACTTCGGCGAGACGACCCTCAAGGAAGTCAAGGCGAAGCTCAACGAGATCAACCTCGACCTCGGCATGAACGTCGCCACGCGATGACATGACTTGGCCCGGGGCGGGCCGCTCGGTAGCGACGCCCCGGTGATCCTCGTTCCCTCGATCGTCTCCAACCCAGCGATATCAAGCCATGCGTCACAGAAATGCCGGCCGTAAGTTCAAGCGAACGCCGTCGCACCGGCGGATGCTCCTGCGCAACCTCGCCACCGCGCTGATCGAGCACGGCCGGATCGAGACGACCCTGGCCAAGGCCAAGGAAGTCCAGCCGTTCGTCGAGAAGCTAATCACTCTGGCCAAAGACGGCTGGAACCTGAACAACTTCCGTCGGGTCAATGCTGTTCTGACCCAGAAGAAGATCACCTTCTCGCTCTTCCACGACATCGGACCCCGCTTCGCCGGTCGTCCCGGTGGCTATACCCGCATCTACAAGCTCGCCAAGCTCCGCCAGGGCGACGCCTCGCAGATGGCCGTCATCTCCCTTCTGGGAGAGAGTGAGAAGGTTAAGGCCGCCGCTCCCAAGCCCGTCGTCGCGACCGTTTGAGAGTAGGGGACCGGAGGTCCATTGGATGCCCCCGCGTGATCCGAGCTGTATCTTCTGTAAGATCATCGCGGGGGATATTCCCTCTGCGAGGGTGTTCGAGTCGGACTCGTCCCTCGCCTTCCTTGACATTAACCCTGTGAACCAGGGGCACGTCCTACTCGTTCCCAAGGAACACCACGCGACGATCGCCGACCTCTCTGACGAGGCGGCGGCCGAAACCGCGTCCCTCCTCCCTCTTCTCTGCCGGGCCTTGCTCAAGGCGACCGGTGCCCACGGCCTGAATGTCATCGTCAACAACGGTCGCGCAGCTGGACAGACGGTCGATCACGGCCACTGGCACCTGATCCCGCGATTCGTCGACGACGCGGTGAACTGGCCCTGGCCTCACACTCCGTATTCTGGCGACGAACTCGGACAGATGCAGTTCCGGGTCTTACGCGAGCTGGCGATTGAGGGCGGTCGTTCCTCCTGAGAAGGGCTCATTACCGCTCTCGGAACGGCTTCTTTTCGCGATAGAGCGCGAGCCTCAAGACACCGTCGCGACGGGCCTCCTGCTCGCTGTAGAGCTGATTGGCCTTCGACTGCCACTCGACGGCTCTGGCGAAGTCTCCGACCTCGGCTTTGGCGGCCGCGAGGGTGCCGACGACGTCGGCGTAGTTCCAGCCGCTGAGTTCGCAGGCCCGTTCTGCCGACGCAACCGCCCGCTTACCGTTGCGGAACTTCTTATCGGGGCAGGTGCTCCAGATCCACGCGCGGTCGCTGTAGGCGTGTGCATACTTCGGGTCGAGCCGGATCGCCTCGTTGAGGTCGTCGAGCGCCATCTCGAACTCTTTTCGGGCGTGCCTTACCGCGGCGCGATTGCCGTAGGTCAGGGCCGACTTGGGGTCGAGCCGGATCGCCTCGGTGTAGTCGGCAATCGCCCGGTTTCCGTCTCCCTTCGACCACCAGTTCCAGCCGCGATTGTTGAAGGCGAGCGGGTCGTTCGGATCGAGCCGGATCGCCTCATCGAGGCTCGCAATCGCCCTATCATATTCTCGCTTGTCGTTCCAGATGGCCGCGCGCCTCAGGTAGGCGTGGGCTGACTTTGGGTGGTCGTGGATCTGAGTATTGAAGTAGTCGATGGCATCATTAAAGGGAACCACCTTCGAAGAGTGCATCCATCCCGAGGGAGCGCCGGGCGCGACGAGCCAGAGCCGATCGCCGTC
>JANXSY010000134.1 GCA_025356435.1 Isosphaeraceae bacterium
CCGCCTCCCGGCCCGACCCGATCGCACTCGGGAGAGTCGCACGGCCCGCACATCGCCTTTCCCCGGAACCCACGATGACGATCGCGGTCTTTTGCCCCAACCTGATCGGCGACACCGTGATGGCCACGCCGACCTTCCGCGCCCTCCGCGCCGGCTATCCGGGCGAGCGGATCGTGGCGGTGGTCAAGCCCGGGGTCGCCCCCGTCCTCGACGGCAGCCCCTGGTTCGACGACTACATCCTCTTCAACCCGCGCTCCGAGCACGAGGCCCATCAGACGCGTGCGGTGCTGGCCTTGCTCCGTCGCGAACGCCTTGACCTCGCTGTCCTGCTGCCGAATTCGTTCCGTTCGGCGTTGCTCGCCTGGATGTCGGGCGCGGCTCGTCGCGTCGGTTATGCACGGGGCGGGCGCTCGCTCCTTCTCACCGACCGGCTTCGTCCGATACGCGACGGTTGGGGGCGATTCGTTCCCACGCCGATCGTCGACACTTATCTTGCCCTGGCTCGTCATCTCGGCTGCCCGATCGGCTCCCGCCGCACGGAACTCCAGACCATCCCGCGAGATGAACAGGCGGCCGACAGCGCGTTGAGTAACGTCGGTCTCTTGAACGGTGGACCCTTCGTTTGCCTCAACACCGGAGGGGCTTTCGGACCGGCTAAGGCCTGGCCTGAAGAGCATTTTGGCGTTCTGGCGCGGCGACTCGCGACCGAATCGGGCGTCGGCGTTCTTGTGCTCTGTGGGCCCAGTGAGCGCGAGGCCGCGAGGTCGATCGTAGCGCTGGCCGACCATGCTCGCGTCACAAGCCTGGCGGACCAGGCCCTAAGTATTGGCCTCTCTAAAGCCTGCGTTCGACGAGCAGCGATGCTCGTCACGACCGACTCCGGACCCCGACACTTTGCGCCGGCGTTCAACGTCCCGGTGCTCACTCTTTTCGGCCCGACGCACATCGCCTGGACGCGCACGCAACACCCGCTCTCGCTCCATATCCTCCACCCCGTCGATTGCGGTCCGTGCCAGAAGTCGGCCTGCCCGAAGGGTCATCATCGCTGCATGCGCGACCTCGACCCCGACTCGGTCTTTCGGGCCGCCTCCCAGATGCTGCCGAGACGGGCGATCCCCCGGCCGCACTTCGACCCGCTCCGACTGACCGTCGAGTGACCCTCCCTATGCCGACGTGGCTTGTCACCGGCGGCTCGGGATTCCTGGGGCGTCACCTGCTTGATCGTCTCGCGGGCGAACCCGTCCAGGTTGTCGCGATTGGGCGTCATCGCCTCGAACGCCCAGACGTTCGCTGGATCGAAGCCGACCTCGCCGATCCCCCACGGCTCCTTCAAGTCCTCGAAGCACTTGCTCCCTCCGCGATCTTCCACCTAGCCGGGAAGACGCCGCCAGCCGACTCTCAGAGCCTTTACGCGGCGAATCAGCGAGCGACGGTCAATTTGATCGACGCCCTCGCCGCAATCGGTCGCCCGACACGCGTCATCCTGACCGGATCGGCCGCCGAGTTGGGGCCGGTGCCGACCGATGAATTACCCGTCGGCGAAGCCTATCCCGCGCGGCCAGACACCGACTACGGTCGAAGCAAGCTCGCCGCGACCGAGGCGGCGCTCGCGGCCAAGTCGCCGATCGAGACAGTGATCGCGCGGGTCTTCAATCCGATCGGGCCGGGTCTCCCCGCAAGCCAGGCGCTTGGCCGATTCGCGGCGATGCTCGCTTCGGGGAGCGGCCCGCTCACACTCGACGTCGGCGACCTCGAATCGAGACGAGACTTTATCGACGTCCGAGACGTAGCCGAGGCGCTCGTCATGCTGGCCCGGGCCGACTCCACGGGCCTCTTTCATGTCGGGACCGGCCAGTCTCGGAGCATTGGCGAAGGGTTAGACGCCCTCATCAGACTGTCGGGTCGAGACGTGCGGATCGTCGTCGACCCCTCTCGACCGCGCGGACCCGCCGATTCTCGCGCCGATGCCCGACGGATCACGGGCGAGGCCGGATGGGCTCCCCGGATTTCGTTCGAAGAAAGCGTCGCCGACTTGTGGGCCGAGGCGATTCGCGGTCGCGGTTGACAAGTCCTGCCCATCGCTTATCATGCGGCCGGTCGGCGAAGGATTCGTGCCGGTCCGCGCCGTCGCGCAGCTCGCGAGGCGGCCCCGAGATGCTCACGGAGGAGTCTGGCCGATGGCCCGTCGCAACCTGTTCGCGATCGCGGCATTGGCCTTCGTCCTGCATGGGATCGGCATGTCCCGGACGATCCTCCCGGCGCAAGACGGCCTCAAGTTCATCCGGGTCGCCAAGGAATTCCAGCGGCGGCCTTGGCCCGAAGTCGTCCGAGGCTCCGACCAGCATCCGCTCTATTCGGCGTTCATTGCCCTGGCCGAGCCGCCCGTCGCGCTCGCCATCGGCAAAGGACCCGACGCCTGGCGGGTCGCGGCCCAACTGGTCTCGGTGTTCGCCGCCGTCGCGATCTTGTTCCCCCTCTTCGGGTTTGCCCGCGCCCTCTTCGGTGAACGCGCGGCGATCCTTGCTACGCTTGTCTATGTCCTCTTGCCGATCCCAGGCGCGATTGGCCGAGACACCCTGAGTGATAGCTTCGCGCTCCTCTTCTTCACGACCGCCCTCTGGCTGGGCGAGGTGGCCCTCCGCTCCGACCGGCGATCAGCCTGGATCGGGACGGGCCTGGTAGCAGGGGTCGGCTACCTGGTTCGGCCCGAGATCCTCGTCGTGCCGACGGCCGTCGTCCTCACCGGCCTCGTCCGCTTCGCGGGACGGCATGAACTCGTTGCTATCAAACAACATCTCTCAAAAGTCGGCGGATTGGGAGTAGCGACTCTCGCGATTGTCGGGGCATATGCCCTCGTCAAGGGCGAGGTCTCAGAGAAGCTCTCGATGCGGATCGGCGTCTCGATCGGTGCGTCGTCGAGTGCGAACAAGTCGGTCCGGCCCGCCATGCCCGCCGGGCTCGATGCGCCGGGCTGGGACTTCGCGGCGAAAGAAGAATCAAGCGAGATTCGAATCCAGGGAGATGCGGGCAAGACCTCCCTACGGCTCGCCCAGCAGTGGGCCGAGGGGCTGGGCTGGATCATGCTAGCGCCGCTCGCGTGGGGCCTGTTTCGATCGCGTACCCTCGAAGGCTCGCACGTCGGGAGGCAACTGGTCGGAGTCTATGTCGTCTTGTTCGCGGCGGTCGTGATCCGCCACGCGACGACGCTGGGCTACCTCTCGGGCCGTCATGCGCTCACGCTCGTGATCGTGACCGTCCCGTGGGTCGGCGCGGGGATCTGGGCCTGGACCGAGCGACTTCCGGAACGTTGGGGATTGAGCCCGGCCGGTTCTCGACGCCTCGCCGTCGTCGGCCTCGCCGTGCTGATCGGTGTCGGTGTCACTGCGCAGGTCAAGGGGATGCATACGAGTCGGTGGGGCCACCTCGCGGCGGGTCGTTGGCTACGTGAACATGCGGATGCCTCCGAATCGGTACTCGACACCCGGGGCTGGGCGATGTTCGTCCGAGGCGGCCTGGGCTATGACTACTGGCACGTCCGCCAGGCAATCACCGACGCCAGCCTCGGCTATGTCGTCGTCGGCGACGACGAGCTGAAGGCCAAGAGCGGCCGGGCCTCGACGTTGCGGGCTTTGCTCGCTTACGCCGGCACCCCCGTCGCCGAATTTCCCGACCGCGAAGGGTCGCGCGGGGTCGGTGTCCGGGTCTTTCGGTTCCGGCACCCGGAGTCGTGGGAGGGGATGCGACCATGAATCGTGGACGATTCCTCGACCGCCTCCGCCGAGGCACGCGCTGGGCGTGGTTGGCCGAGCGTCATCAAGCGAGCTTGCCACCTGACCTGGCCGAATCGGTCATGTCGATCGACTCGACTGACCGCTTTCACGCCAAGCAGGGCCGCACCACGGCTCGCGTCCGGTTCGACGCGCCGGGCGGCCCGCTCTCGGTCTATCTCAAGCGGCACGACGGCCTCCCCTGGACGGCCCGTATCGCCGCCCTGATCGACCCGTCGGGACACCACACCCCGGCGACAACCGAGTGGCGGCATCTCGAATCAGCCCGAGCGCTCGGCATCCCGGTTCCCGAAGTCGTTGCGGTAGGCGAGGAGGTCGGCCCCTGGGGACGGCTCCGAGGCTTTCTGATGGTCGCCGAACTGGTTGGGGCCGACGAGGTGAATCGCGTCGTCCCCCAATTGGCGGCTTCGCTCGAACCAGCCGCCTTCGCCCGCTTCAAGCGTGAGACGATCATTGAAATGGCCGAGATCGCCGCACGTTTGCACGGGGCGAAGTCGTTCCACAAAGACCTCTATCTCTGCCACTATTTCGTCGACCCGGCCCTGCCCTCGGGACGACGGCTCACGCTAATCGACCTCCATCGGCTGGGAACCCATCGGTTGATGTCTTGGCGATGGCGGTGGAAAGACCTGGGACAACTGCTGTACTCGACCTTCGGCGTCGAAGGGATCGAAGACCGCGACCGGCTCCGGTTCTGGGCGCACTATCGAGCCCGGATGGGTCTGCGATGGCCGAAGATTGAGGCGAACGCCGTCCGGGCGAAGGCCGCGCGTTACCTGGCACACAACTCCTGACGCGAAGGACGGCCCGAGAATGCGCCTCGCCCTGACCTATCAGCGTGTCGACCCGACCAAGGGGGGGGCCGAGACCTACGTCGTTGACCTGTGTACCCGTCTGATCGCGGCTGGGCATCGAGTCAGCCTCTTCGCCAACGACTGGCGGCCCGAGGCTCTACCCGACGGCCTGACGGCCCACCGTGTCGCAATCTCGGGCCTGACGAAGTGGCAGCGGGTCTGGAACTTCGCCGCCAACTCCGAACGGCTGCTGATCGAGGCGGGATCCGAATTCGATTGCACGGTCGGGTTCATCAACACCTGGCATCAGGATGTGCTCATTCCGCAAGGTGGCGTCCACTCGGCGAGCCTTGAGGCCAACTCTGCGCGATATCCTGAGGGTTGGCGGCGGCGGGCCTATGTGTTGGGCAAGAAGGCCAACCCCAAGCGGTGGATCTATCGCGCCATTGAGGCGAAACAATACGACCCCGGTCGGGGCACGCGGATCGTCGCGGTGAGCCGCATGGTCCGGGGCCATCTCGAACAGTATCAAGGCGTCTTGCGCGACCGCATCGACGTGATCCCCAACGCCATCGACGCCGGGCGACTGGGCGTCACCGACCCCGTCGCCACGCGTCGAGACTTCCGGGCCAAGTTCCGCCTGAAAGAAGACGATCTCGTCGCGCTCTTCGTCGGCCACAATTATGCACTGAAGGGCCTCGACCCCCTGCTCCACGCGATGGCGAGGCGCGACCCAAGCGCGAGACCGATCCATCTTGTCGCCTGCGGCGGAACCGATGTGGCACCTTATCGTGCCCTTGCATCCAGGCTCGGCCTGGCAAACGTCGTCCACCTCGCCGGGTTCCAGCCCGACATCCGGCCGCCGTTCTGGGGCAGTGACTTCTTCGTCTCGCCGACCTTCTACGACCCCTGCTCGCTCGTCGTCTTCGAGGCGCTCGCGTGCGGACTCCCGGTCATCACGACGGCCTGCAACGGCGCGGGGGAAGTCATGACGGAAGGGAGTGAAGGCTTCGTAATCTCGCATCCTAACGCGAGTTCGGAGCTTTCCGAGGCCCTCGATCGCATGACCAACGACACGGAGCGTGCGTCGATGTCGACCCGCGCGGCAAAGCTCGGTCGAGAGCAATCGTTCGACCGGCATGTGGCGCGGCTGGTCGGAGTGTTCGAGCGAGTGGCGGCGTCGAAGG
>JANXSY010000137.1 GCA_025356435.1 Isosphaeraceae bacterium
TCGACGTCAGAACCGGTTGGGCTTGTCTTATATTTATTGATCGTCTCGGCGCGGATGTCGAGACTTCGGCCGAAGGGTCGAAGCCGTCGGTCACGGTTCGAGGAGTCGGCTCGCGGTCGTTCTCGGTCCGGGGTCGGGTTCCCGTTGGCCACAAGCCGGTGTTGAAGATTTATTCGGTCGACGAGCCTGCGTCGTTCGCAAGGACGCTGCTCATCGAGACTTTGAGGAAGCGCGGGATCAAGGTCGGGGCGTCTCCTCTCGGCCAGAATACGACCGAGAGATTGCCTTCGAGAACCGAGGTGGCGGCGATGCCTCGCCTTTCGACTTACACCTCGCCCCCGTTCCGTGAATACCTCAAGGTCATCCTCAAGGTCAGCCATAATCTCCACGCGAGCACTTTGCCGTTGCTGATCGCGGCAAACCACGGCGAGACGAATCTCAGTCAGGGCCTGCGAAGGCAGGGGAAGATCCTTCAAAAGCTCGGTGTGGATATCTCCACGATTGCCTTCGGAGGGGGCGCGGGGGGGGCCAGGGAAGATCTCGTGACTCCACGCGCCACGGTCGTCCTGCTTCGCGCGATGGCGGCCCGGCCCGACTATCCCGACTACGAAGCGGCCCTGCCCGTGCTGGGGAAAGATGGGACGCTCGCGAAGGCAGTCTCCCCGGAGAGTCCGGCGCGAGGCCATGCGAAGGCCAAGACCGGGACGTATTGGGTCGATAACGCCCTCAATGGCGCGAGCGTCGTCACAAGCAAGGCACTCGCGGGCACGATCGATGCCGCAGGTGGGCGGAAGCTCACGTTTGCCTTCTTCGTCAATAACGTGCCGGCCGACGAAACCGGTATTGGGGTCTCGGAAGCAACGGCGGCGGCCGGTCGAATGCTCGGCAAACTGTGCGAGGTTTTTTACATGCACCAGCCCGGGGCGACAGTTGGCGTGTCACACTGAGTTCACGACGAAGCGAATTCGGAGTTGGGTCGGGCCGGCTGTCCTGCGGCAACATTCAATCGGGGCGGAGGCGGATTCATGGCCGGCGGGTCGACGCGGGTTCCCGGCACCACGATTCCGTTCCGCGCAGCCTCGACGGTGCTTGTCTCGACTCGAAGCTCTTGCAAGGGCAGCGGGATCACAATCCCCGCCTCCGCGAATCGCTTCTGGATCTGCGTGCAGAGGCGGTGGCGCACCTTGCCCGGATAGCTGGGGTCGGGCACGAACACATGGAGCACGAAGTCGAGATGTGACGACCCGAAGGCGTCTAGATAAGCGCTCGGCACCGGGTTGCCGAGGACATCGGAGTCGGCCCGTGCGATCGAGAGGAGTAGTTCTGAGACCCGATCGGGATCGCTGCCGAGCGCGACGTTGACTCGGACTGAAAACCGAATTACCTTGTCTTTATGTGTCCAGTTGATGAGGTTCCCGGTGATGAATTCGCGGTTCGGGATGATGAGGCATTGATTCTCGGCGTTGATGACAGTTGTCGCTCGGATGTTGATCCGGTCGATCTTCCCGGTCATCGAAGCGACCGTGACGACGTCGCCGACTCGAATCGGCCGCTCGATCAGGAGAATGATCCCGCTGACGAAATTTGAGACGATCTCCTGAAGGCCGAACCCCAAGCCGACGCCGAGCGCGGCCAGAACCACCCCAATCTTGTCGAGCCCGAGGTGGAGTGCCGAGAGGCCCGCGAGCATCCCTACTGCGAGCACGAGATAGCGGCAGAGGGTGAGGACGGCGAAACGAATGCCGGGGTCTTCGGGCATCCGGGGGTAGACGACGAGCACGAAGATCGTGCTCAGGTAGCGCCATACCCAGGCGGTCAATCCAAAGATGACGACTGACGTGAAGACTTTCGCCACGGTGACGGCAACCGCAGGAGTCATGATGACCTGCGCTTCATTCTTCACCTCGGGCGAGACGATCCAGATTGGCTGTTCGCCGATATAGTTGAACAACGCGAGGTCGACATCCCAGATCCAAAGTCCGAGCAGCCCGCCGAGGATCGGGACGCCCCAGTCGACAAGGTGCCGGACGCGCCCGGGCAGTTCGGCGGCCTGTTCGATCGAGTCGAGATGCGAGACGTCAGAGCTGGCGGTCTGGCGGCGAATCCATCGCCAACTGTGCTTGGCGATGAGCGAAACCGCGAGTCGGTGCAAGATCCAGCAGAAGCCGAGGATGAGGATCGACTGAGTGCCTGCCAGCGCAAATCGCCTTGCCGTGAATCCATAACCTCGGGTTTCCAGACCGATCACGCACGCGAGCACCGCCAGTAGGAACAGCCGCACGCCCCGTCGGTGCCTCCCAACCCAGCCGAGCTGGTCGGGCGAGGTCGCCAGCCACTCGCCGACCGGCCCGTGTTGGCGGAGAAGCCGTGCGAGGCCGATCAGGATCATCACTTCGAAGCCGATGAAGAGGAGGTGACAGATTGTCGTGGTGACGATTGGCCGGCCTCCCGCTGTAATCAAGCCCCGGGCGAGTAACTCCTCCGGGAGCAGGAAGGCGATCAAGCAGCCCATCACCGCATACTTGGCGCGTCGGAGTTGCTTGAGGACGGCGTCGGGTAGTTCAAAGACCTGATGCACCCAGCCCTCGGTCCGGAAGACCCAGCGCAGCATCGACGTGGCGAACAGCGCGAGTGCGAGCACGGAGAGAATGAAGCCGGCCGGTTTGCCGAGGCTCCGAGGCCAGGGTCCGCTCCTGGCGATGACCGAGAGCAAGCCCAAATAAGCGGGCCAGAGTGAGGCTCGAACGAGGCTGATGAGCAGTCTCTGCAAGGTCTTCATGAAGCCAGGGCTCCTTCCCGCGTCTTACGTCGGCCTTGTCCACGGCGAACAGTCGTCGGCGTTAGACCGACATCGCCTTGAGTGACTTCCGGGCTTGGATGATGATCCAGGGAAAAGCGAGCATTCCCACCACCCCTATTCCGAACTCAACCGAGACTTGCGTCCACTGCGAGCGATCGAAGGGGTCTGCGGCAAGGCGGCCCATCGACGCGAGCAACCGTCCCGTCTCTCTTCGAACCTGGACGGCCGTCGCGGGGCCAAGCGGCTCGGAGTCGCGCACCCAAAAGATATTCGTCCGAATGAATGTGTAGTGTTCGTCGAGGATTCGAAGGTGCCTCGTGACCTGATTGTGCGTCTCCTCAGCCCGGACGAGAAGCTTGCCAAGCACATCTTTGCGCTTTGTTAAGAGATCTTTGTGCTTCTTCTCGATGTCATCAATCATCGCGTTGGCGGCGGCGTGTCTCGCCTCGGGCAGCGTCTGAATGAAGGCATCTCGCTCGAAACGGTCGTCTCGAGCATCGTTGAAATAGCTCAGTTCGGCCTCGGTAAGCGCATTCTCATAGAACGTGTTTGCGGCGCTCGATTGGGTAAAATCGTTGCGGAGGATAATGGCTCGCTCTCGGCTGATCCGCCGAAAGTCGTTGTTCAACCGCAAGGCCACGATGCCTCCGACCTTGTTCTCCTTGACGACCAGCTTCAAACTGGCGAAATCGGCCTCGGCTCGGTCGGCAAGCCCCTTTTGTTCCTCCAAAGAGAGGGTCGGGCTCGTCGAAAGTGCCTTGTCGTCTTCAAGAATCAGGGCTTGGAGCGAGAGAAGATCGGCCGTGCGGAGGGCCTTGAATTTTTCGAGGGGGTCGTCCGCAGTCTGGGCACGCTTCTCTTCCTTCTTCGCCGCACGGGTGAGGTCGGCTTTCTGACGCTCGGCGACCCGTTTATATCGTTCGGTAAGCAGTTCGACCGTGGCGATCGCTAGGGCAAGATTTGCCTGTGCGGCCTGATTGGCCAGGGTGCAGGTCGCGGCGCGTCGTCCTTCAAGGGCGATGTAACCTTCGGTCATCGCGAGCCTCTCGGCGGCGAGGCCCGACTCGCACTTCAGGTTGACGTAGTGCTCGCGGGCAATCTTGCGAGCGTCTTCGTTTGCGGCCTTAACAATGGCCGACTCGTACTGGACCCGGCGGGTCGGAAGCTCAATGATCTGCGTGTGGAGCTTGTCACGTGCTGCGCGGAAGTCAGCGAGCGAGGCCGTCCTCGCGGCGGGCTCGGCACGAAGCTTTTCGCACTCGATCGTCTTCTCGTTCAGTACCAACTTCGCCGCCTCGATCGCTTCGCGCATTTCGAGGAGGTTCGCGTCGTCGACCTTTTCCGATATCGCCTTGAACGAATCGGGGAGCACTGATTCGGGCGTCTTCTTGAGGAGCTCGAGCTTTGATTGCGCCCGGTCAAGATCGGCACGTCGATCGGCGGTCTCGCGTTCAGGGGATGACTTCGGATTTTCGACGGCGAGACGTCCTCGCGTGGCTTTCTCCCACTCGTCGAGGAGCTGGACCCGCTCCTTCCAGACTTCTCGCAACGTCTTCTGAGTCGGAGTCAGGTCTTTTTCATTGATCTGGGAAAGGTCATTGAGTTGTTTGTCGAGTTCAGCCCGCAGCGGCACAAGTTCATTGGCATTGAATGGCGAGGCAGTCGTAGTCCGCGCCGGTGGCTGTTTCGTGGCGGCCGGGGAGGCTGTCGTTTCACCAGGCCGGGCGGCTTTCGAGATCGGCTGGACGGTCGGGGCCGGGCTGATCCACCCCAGGGCCGATGCCAGGGCGGCACAGATGACTATTCGGGTCGAGACTATGAGCATCTCGATTCGCTCCGAGGGCGTGATTTAGGGACAGGGTCAATGGTCGTCGAGATGAATGTTCGTGGGGAGGGGTAAATTAGCTCAAGCCCACAAGTCCGACAAGCCGAAGATGATCGGTTCGAGCATGTGCTCCCACGTCGTCGGCCAGACGTCAGCGCGGTCATCCCGTGATTTCGTCGGGCCTTGACCCTATTCGACTTGGGTCTATCATTGGTTGATTCGGTGGAGACCCGATTTCGCTCGACATGACCACGGATTTGTGGTGGGATACCCGCTTGCTGGGAACATTCGCCCTACAGAGCCTGTCGCCGATCGATCCGACCAACTTTCCTTTCCATCATCGATTTGGCTGAGTTTAGGACGAGTATGATCGAGCTACCTCGGCTGGGATTGGCTGTTGCAGGCAGAGGCCCAGAGCCGTCGATGGCGGGACTGGCGTTCCTAGCCGGTCTGAATTCTCTGCGCTGTCGGTCGCAGCACTTCCGTGCGAAGGCCTGCCCGACAAGCACTGGTATCGTCCGCCAGATCACCGGACTGCCGGGTCGCCACCTTGATGCGTGGCTCATGCCGCAAGACGTCTGCCGCGCCGTCTTCATCCGGGGTGCTCAACACGCCGACCTCGCGATCGTTGAGGGGACGTACGATCAGCCTTCCCGCTCGCTCGAACCAGCCCACTATCATCGCCCAGGCGGACTGCAACCGATAGCCCAGGCGCTTGACCTGCCGACGATCGCAGTGGTTGCCTGCCCCAGATGGGGCGATTTCCATCTGCCGAACCTCCATCCTGGCGTCGATGCAATCCTACTCGACGACCTCGCCGATCCTGGTGACTTCGAACGATTCCGGCACCTTGTCACGGCCCTAACTCGTAAGCCCGTTATCGGCGCGGTCGAATCGCTACCGGCGATTCGTCAGGCACTCGCCGACTTTTCACTCCAAGAAACACTGCCCGATGAGATGATCGCGCAGCTCGCCGCAACCTTCCTCCGTTTCGCTGATCTCGATCAGATACACGAGTTGGCCAAGAGCCGCCTGATTGAGCCGATGTGTTGCAAAGAGGCATTTTCGTCGACTCGCCCCCGGGTTCGCGTGGCCTACGCCCTCGACGAAGCCTTCGGTGGCTATTTCCCTGATACGCTTGAAACCCTGGAAGCCCTTGGTGCGGAACTGATTGACTTCTCTCCGCTTCGCGACGAAACCCTTCCCCCCGCGATCGATCTCGTCCTCATTGGCTGTGGGTTCGCTGATCGGTTCGCCGACACCCTCGCCGCGAACCAGTGCCTCATCTCCGCCCTTAAAGCCCACATCTGCGAGGGGCGGCGGATCTATTCGGAGGGGGGAGGGACGGCGTACCTCGGCCGATCGATGCTTCTCGATGGCCGGCGCGTTGCAGGGGCGGGAATCTTGCCGATCGACGCCGAATTGCGGTCTGACCCGACTCCCCCCGTTCCCGTCGAGCGGACCCTCGTCCGAGACGGCTGGCTTGGCCTCAAGGGGACGCTCGTCCGGGGCTATCGATCGGGCCGCTGGAACCTCTCCGCCGCCGAGATCGACAGCCATTGCCGGAACTGCTACGGCACGCTCTCATCCGAGGGTGACTTTATGTTCCATCACCACGCGGTAGGAAGCCTGATCCATCTCCATCTCGGGGCCTTGCCCGAGGTGGTGTCGGCATTCCTCGGGCCGCACCGGCCTTCGCTCAATCTGCCGCAGGTGCGGTTCGAGCGATAATCGCGGAGAGCTCCCTCGTCTTCGATGAGGGAGATCGCAGCCCGGGATTCGCGTGCCAATGATCGCGAAATTCCTTGTACCGGCTCGAAGCAGCACGTTAGGGTAGGGTTGTCGCTCATCAACAGGTATCAGGAGTTTCCCGTGGTCCATCGGATCAGGTTGGGCCTCGCCGTGGCTTTGTTCGCCGTGACGGCCATCGGAGTGACGCACCCGTCCGTCGCCCAGGAAATGTCGGAACGGCTCCGCGTCGAGGGGATTCACTGGCCCGGTGAGGGCGGCAAACGGCTCGAGGTCTCGGTCGGGATGTATCTGATTGACTTCGCCCGGATCAACCTTCGAGAAGAGTCGTTCGACATGGCCGGCTATCTCGACGCGACCTGGGTTGACCCAGGGCTCGCACTCAAGGCGTCGGAAGCCAAGGGGAAAATCCGTCGATTTCGTCCAAACCAGGTCTGGACCCCGGCCCTGGAATTCGTGAACGCGGTGGAACAAGTCTTGGCCGAGCGAGAGGGAGACCTCTATGTCGACGACAACGGTCGAGCGAAGCAGCGCATTCGTTTCAGTCACAAGTTTCAATCGACCATGGACTTGAAGCGGTTTCCCTTTGACTCGCAGACGCTGAGCATCGTCGTGGCCCCATTTGACCTCCATGCCAAGGATATCGATCTGGTGATCGACCCCGCTCGGATGGGCCGGCTCAAGGAGGCGTCGGTGACGGATTGGGACATTGAGGAGGTTAGTGCCCGACTCGATAAAGCGACGGAACTCGATCCCACGAGCCGCTTTCTTTTCGACGTCAAGCTTCGTCGTCATTCGACCTTCTATCTCTGGCGAATCTTGCTGCCGATGACCCTCCTCGTCTTCGCCTCCTGGATCGTATTCTGGTTCGAACCGACGAACCTCCAGCCCCAGATTAGTACGGGACTCGCCATCCTCTTGTCTCTCGTGACGTTCACCTATGCGATCGATTTCTCCCTACCGAAGGTCGCGTATCTGACATTTATCGATCGCCATGTGATTGCCTCGTTCCTGTTCGTGCTCGCCACGGTCTTCGCCGTCGCAATGATCCACATTTTCATGGCCCGCCGCGGACCGGAAGCCGCCTTTCGACTCCAGAGGAGGGCACGCATCGCCTTTCCGGCGGCGTTTCTTCTGGTCTTATTCGGACTCTCGTTCGCCTCATTTCGTTAGCGAACGGGGCGGGTTCGATCGGGTATTGAGGAAGCGTCAACCCGTTTGAGCTCGGTGGCGATGATCGCCTCGCCTTCCTTATCGACGAGTGGACGTAGCGTGCGGAGACGTTGACGCCACTCGCCTCGACGCGGGGGAGTATCAACGATCGAGGCGACCCGCGACGTGATCTGGCTCTTGAATGCGGCGTCGGCCTCCTCACGCATCAACTCGCCCCAGACGAGGCCGGCATGCTGGAGGTCGCTTCGCGCGATTGCCTGGTCGAAGGCGGCGACGAGAGCGGAGCTGGCCATCCGCCTGACGTTCGGGGACCGATCAACCAGGGGAATTGAGCCTAGGACCGCGCGGATACGTCTCTCATCCAACCTCTGGCCTCGAAGCAACAAGACGAGGGTTAACTCGTCGAGCACGGCGCGAGCCGGCAGGGCGAGCGCATTGCGATCGATCGAACGGAGGATCTTGAAGATGTCGTCAGCGTTTGCGTTCACGACATGCGATGCCTGGCGAGCAATCGCGATCTTCAGCGCCCATGCCAGACGCTCGGCGTCGCCGATCGTTGAATCAGGCTGTCTCCCTTCCTCGTAACGTGTCCAGGAATCGGCTGGGAGAAAGTCGCGGACTCTGGGCGAGACCGAGTTGCGTGCCTGGAGTCGGTAGAAGGGGTCTCCGAGATAGACGAGCTTCCAGGGTTGGCCGAACGCCTCGCCGCTGCTCGCACGGAGCGCCGCGCCAAACGGTATTCCCTCGACCATCAACTCGGCCACGAGCGAGGGAGGGCGGAAGGCGTTCAGATAGGGTTCGTCCATCGACCCGTGATAGACAAACGCCCCCTGAGCCAGCCATCGGCCCGCGACCGTCGTTGGGTTGGTTGGGTCAACGGCCGAATAGCTGTGGATGATGCAGACGGCCGTCGGCACGCTCGGCATCACGTCGAGCGCGTGCGCGGGGCCTCCGATCAGGTCAAACTGGTTCGGAGACCCTTTAGTGTTGATGAAAAGCAATCCATGACGATTCATCGGGTCGAAGGCCTCATGCCAACCTTTGAGGGTTCCCCTGTCATCACCCGCGTAGAGGCCCGTCGGCACGACGCGACGCAGTTTTTCGGCGGCCGGTCGGAGTGTGTATCCATCCCAGGGAGGGGAATCTTCGGGATAGCCGTTGAACAGGAGGGCCG
The DNA here is from genome assembly GCA_025356435.1 of Isosphaeraceae bacterium. Taxonomy (GTDB): domain Bacteria; phylum Planctomycetota; class Planctomycetia; order Isosphaerales; family Isosphaeraceae; genus CAMFLR01. Next base: position 8,722 of record JANXSY010000137.1, read on the forward strand.
ATTCGGGCTGGAGGAAAAGGCCGCACATCGCGGCATAGACGCTGTATCGCCCGTCTCCCATCAATCGCCCGGTGAATGCCCATCGCTCAAAACTCGGACCCGACCGCCCGAGCCGATCGTCGACAGCGAGCAGACCCTTCGGGCTCTGATAGCGATAGGGGAGGTCGCCCGCAAGGGTAAGGAAGTCGCAGTCGTCGCCGAGTCGGGCGTAGTCGGGGGCGACGGACTTGATCGCAGCCTCGGAGCGATCGAGTAGGGTCGTCATGTCATTGGCGGAGAGAAGGTCTCCGTAGCGTTTGGTCGAGTCGAGTCGAACGATCGGCTGAAATCGGCCAGCCGCCAGTGCCGCGAGTCCGGGAAGAGAGGGACTTTCGGCGAAGCCAAGAACGACCCCAGGCGGGTTCAGGCCCCCGAGGTCTGGCCGGAGGTCGCCGCGAAGGGGCTTCACCGGGGCTAGACCGGTAACTTTCCACGTCGCGCCGACAGCCTGCGTCGCGAGATCCCAGACCTGATCGGCATTGATAGGATCGGCCCGTTTCGGGTAGCGGACGACCCGCGCGGGTCGGAAGGCGTGGAGGAACTTGAGAGTGAGGTCAACGTCGTCGATTAGGATCGGGAAATAATGGTCCCGATCCCAGGTGGAGAGTGCCTCGTAATAGGTGGCGATGTCGGGGACCAGACAGACCAGGTCGACGACCTGACGCTTCGGCCCGTTGCGAAGCCCCCACGCGGCCGAGGCGCGGCGGAGTTCGGCCGGATACCTCGCCTGGCCGGGAGAGAGACCAGGGGCGATGAGCGGGCAAAGAAGTGCGATCAATGCGATGCGACTGGACATCAGCGAACCTCTCTGACAGATGCCGGCATCGGACCGGGCTGGAGTTCATCGGGATGGAGTAGAGGCGCGAGTATGGGTATACTAACAGCGTCGAGTCGTGCATCCGACGACCTCAAAACTCCCCGCATTCGTCCTCCCGTTCCGTCGACGCTTGCTCTTTCGTATGCCACGCACGCCGTGGAGGATCTGGTTCGATGAAAAAAGGTGGCATCCTTAACCCCGCGATCTGCTCCCTCCTCGCCGAGTTGGGCCACTCCGACGAGATGCTCATCGTCGACGCCGGCTATCCCCTGCCGCCCGACGGTCACGTCATCGACCTGACTCTCACACCCGGAATCCCCCGCTTCCTTGACGTCCTCCGCGCGGTGGCCGAGGAACTCGTGATCGAGGCGATCTCCGTCGCCAGCGAGATCCGCGAAGAGAGCCCCAAGCTCTACCAGGAGATCCTCAAGATCGTCGGTGACGTTGAGGTCGACGAGTTGCCGCATCACGAATTCCGAGAGCAGTCGATGGCCGTCAAGGGAATCATCCGGACCGCCGAGTTCACTCCCTACGCGAACGTCCGCATCCTCTGCGGAAGTGCATTCTGATCGAGCGAGTTCGTCATCAAGCGACAATCGGCACTTCGACCCCGAGCGTCTCCGCGAGCGTAACCAGCTTTGCCCAGTGGCCGCTTTCGAGCGGGATTACCTCGGCAGAGCGGCGTTTTAGCGCCATGCGTTCGGGGTCGCCGGACAAGAGGATGGCTTCGACCCCGGCCGCTCTGGGAGTCGAACGGACATAATTCGCGACTCGACTCGACGAGCAGCGTCTCCATCCCGGCGAAGTGGGCCGGGTCGAGCAACAGGAAGACGACGTTGTTCCCTTTGGCGGGCGGAGCATCCGGGTAGCTCGACCGGCCTCCGGTGAGTCCGCCGGAGATCATGCCCCGAACCAGACTCAGGCCGAAGCCCGTGTAGCCCGCGGGTCTCCCATCGGGAGGATACGGCCGAGGGGGAGCTTCGTAGAGGATCGAGGGGTCATTCGTCGGTAGTCCCTCTGCGTCGAGCAGCCAGCCGTCGGGGACGGGCTTCTTGTCGTTGAAATAATGGACGCGCACCTTGCCCTCGGCGACGACGCTCGTGCCGAAGTCGAGCACAACCGGGCCGTCATCGGTCGGCACAGCCGCGTAGAGGGGGTTAGTCTGAGCCGGGGGGCCGTCCCGTCGGGCGGAGAGACGCGAGGGGTGGAACCGTCGTTGTTGACGGTCGCGGTCAGGATCAGGTCGTGCTCGACCGCCCGTTCGGCATACCCGCCGTCGCAGGCGATCACGGCCGGCGTCTCGTAGAGGATTTCGAGCGGGACCGAAACCCGGCACTCGCCGCGACGGAGGAAGTCGAGGTACTGCGGGACTCACAGGACTTCGCGCGAGTCGTGCCCGCGCAGGTTGGCCCCGATGAGGTTTGCGGTGACGATCCTCGCTTCGTAGCCGGGAACGCCCGAGGCGGTAAAGAGCCCTTCGACGAAACGGCTTAGGACGGTGGCGGAGAGGGTAGTCACGATCGGGCTCCGGGATTTCTAAGAAAAAACGAGTGTATGGCCCGACTCGGCCTTTGCAATCCGGCTGCGGGGTCGTTGCAATAGGGTGACATCGGGGAGCCTCTCCCCTTTGGCGAATCTTTCGATCAGGGAGTCGATGACATGGCGTTTCGTACCAGCGTCGAACGACGGCCCAGCGGCCGAGAAGTCGTGACGCTCCTTGACGACGCGAGCGGGGCCTCGGCCTCGATCTTGCCCTCCTACGGTTTCAACCTGTTCGACCTCCGCCTCCCGGTCGCCGGCAAGATCACGCCGGTGATCGTCTCGGTGCCGAACTTCGCCGACGATCCCCAGAGCCCGGCGCGGAGCGGCATTCCTGTTCTCTTCCCCTACCCAAATCGCGTTCGCGCGGGAAAATATACCTTCAACGGGATTTCCTATCAGCTTCCCGTGAAGAACGGCAACGCCATCCACGGCTGGGCGATGATGTCCGCATGGCAACTCGTCGAGCACGGGGCCGACAAGGACGGTGCGTTTGCCGTCGGTCGGTTCCACCTCGCCGAGCACGCCCCCGAAGGCCGAAAACTCTGGCCTACCGACGCCGTGCTCGAAATCCGCTACAGCCTCGCAGGCCGCAAGCTGACGATGACCGCGACCGTCAGCAACCCGACGGATCAGGACCTCCCGTATGGTCTCGGCTTCCATCCCTATTTTCGGATTCCCTTCGGACCTGATGGTGACCCCGCACAGACGGTCATTACCTTGCCCGCCTCGAAATACTGGGTTCTCGAAGAGTCCCTACCAACCGGCGAGATCAAGGACGTTGATTCCCGGCTCGACTTCCGCAATGGTCAGCCCCGAAAAGATCTCAAACTCGACGACGTACTTACCGGTCTCTCCTACGACGAAGGCGTCTGCGTTTGCCGCATGGTAGACCTCGCAAAGAAGGCGGAGTTTCGCCTCTCATTTGACAAGAACTATCGCGAGTTGGTCGTCTACACCCCCGCCGAGTCAGACGTGATCTCGCTCGAACCCTACACACAGACAACCGACGCGATCAACCTGCAATCGCAAGGGAAGGACGGCGGTCTTCGCATTCTTAAGCACGGCGATTCGGACGCTTTTGTCATCATAATGGAGACGGCCGACCTGACGGCTTAGCCTCCCGCAGACAATTCTCAGTTCAGATCAGTGTGGTCGTGACGCGCATTCACCCGATAAGTTACACTCATGCCTTGCTCTATCCGTCCGGGCTCGTTCCGTCGAGCCAGATCGCGACTCCGGCATTCACGACCCGCTGGCTAAGGGATAATCTCATGGACCCCGTCGGAACGTCGATGCCCCCCGCCGACTTCCATGGAGTCCGCCTCAACGAGCTTCGGCGGGCGATCGATCTCTATCTCGCGATTGCCTACGAGGATGGGAAATTTCCCGACTCGGTTCGAAAGAGGCTCGACTGGGACGTCAGCCGCGACCCGGGTGAACTTCTTACTCACGCCCCGTTCGAGAAGGTAGGCAAAGGGGCGTCAGGCTGCCCGATCGTCGCCTTGCGTCTGGGCAACGCACGTTATCCGCATATGAAGTTGCAGATCCAGACATGGCAGTCGGCCGACGGCTTCTTGCTTTCCGTCAACACCCACGACCAGGTCTTAACGTCTGACCCGAATTCGTTGGATGCCACCGCCTCCCGAACGCTCCAGGTCGAGAATCAGCGAATCAAGGAGCGAATCGAGACGGCCTGGGACAGGGCCGGCTTGCCGACCTTCCACCGCTTCCTCCGCGACTACATCGCTGCAAACGCGCATCCGAACGAGGCAGTTTAATTGGCCTGATTCAATCTTGGGTCAAGACGGCCAGCGATTTCGGTCGCATGATCCCGCTGACGCCCTCGCGAGGGATTGAGAACCGGAAGGTCGACCCTTCGCCTGGCTTGCTCTCACATTCGACGTATCCACCATGCAGTTCGACGAACGTCTTGACCAGACAAAGGCCGAGGCCGATCCCGCGCTTGCCGAACTGGTAGTCGCCTGACGAATGATGCATCGTGTCATAGCCGGTGAAGAACGGTTCGAAGAGGTGGGGCTTGTCTTCGGACCGGATGCCGTTCCCGCCGTCCGCAATGGCGAACTCGACCCAATCGCTGCCCTTGCCCCCCGCAGTGAGTGAGATCGTCCCGCCATCGGGAGTGAACTTAATCGCGTTGCTGATCAAGTTCATAAGGATGTCGGCCAGCTTGGCGGGGTCGGCCTCGACGGTGCCGAGGTCGGGTGCGAGGCGGAGATTCACCTTCTGGCACCTGGCTTCGAGGAATGGGGTTAGGTCGGCAAGCACTTGATGCACGGTCGTACCAAGATCAACCTCGATCCGTTCAAGCGCCCGCGTCGGCTGCTCGGAACGAATGAGTTTAAACATGCGTTCAACAGTGGATGCTAGCCTCTTCCCCGCGCCGTGGATCTTCTCGACCCACGACCGCTCAGCCGGTGTGGCGGTCTGAGACTGCGTGAGCTTCCAGAGTTCGGTCAGGCCCAGTACAACGGCGACCGGCGTGTTCAACTCGTGGCTGGCAATTTCGAGGAATGCCCCCTTGAGCCGACTCGCTTCGAGGAGCCGGGCGTTGGTCTCTTTGAGGTCGGCCACGAGCTGCAACTTCTCGGTAACAAGGTCATGCTGCTCGACCGCCTGACGGATCACCGAGAGCATCTCGTCGTGCTCCCACGGCTTGCCGACGTATCGGAAGACGTTCCCCTCGTTGATCGCGTCGACGACGGCCTTGATGTCGGCATAACCGGTGAAGAGGAGCCGCGTGACTTCGGGCCGGATTCGCTTTGCCTCGCGGAGCAGCTCGACGCCGGTCATCTCGGGCATCCGCTGGTCAGCGAGGATGACGTTGATCGAATCGTCGATTGCGAGTGCCTCGAGCGCTTCGGAGCCCCGCTCGAAGGTGAGGACGTGATAATCGAGTCGGAGCAGGTCGAAGATCGAACGGAGCATCTCGGGTTCGTCATCGACCACCAG
>JANXSY010000162.1 GCA_025356435.1 Isosphaeraceae bacterium
CCGCTACAATCTCCCCCATGAATGTCATCGTCATCGCCTGCAACGGCCTGCATCTAGGATTCCTGGGCACTTATGGCAATCCCTGGATCGAAACGCCGAACCTTGACCGGCTCGCGTCGGAAGGGGTCGTCTTCGACCACCACTTCCCCGAGAATCTGACCACCCTCCCCACGCGACGGAGCTGGTGGACCGGGCGGTATGGGTTCGCTGACCCCGATTCGGGCTGGGTGCCGCTCCGGCCCGAAGAGACTATCCTTCCTGACATCCTCTGGAGCCAAGGGGTGCGCTCCGCACTCATCTCCGACGTGCCCATGCTCCGCGAGGCCGGGCAAGGGTTCGGCCGAGGGTTCGACGAGGTCAAGTGGATCAGGGGACAGGGATACGACCCCTTTATCCCGCCGACCGACCCCCGCGCCAGATCCGTCCGACTCGCCGACGAGCCCGGGCTGAGGCTGCCTCCCGAAGATGATCCCGATCGAGACTTGTGGATCGCCCGATGGGAGCAACTGCTCCGCAATCGCGCGGCGCTCGACTCACACACCGTCGAGAATACCGGCGTCGCGCGGACCGTCAGGGCGGCCGTCGATTGGCTCGCACGCGATGCGGACGGGCCGTTCTGCCTCTGGCTCGACCTGTTTTCGCCCCACGGCCCCTGGGATATCCCCGAGGTCTATCGCGATATGTATTCGTCGGTCGATCCCGATGAATTCGAGACCGGCGAAGAGGGAGACCTCATCGAAGAGGACGACGACGACGAGGAGACACTTGACGACGTGCCGATCCTGATCGACGTGCCGGCCGGAGCTGTTGGCGACGTGATCGAAGAACTGGAATTGCTTCGACTCAGGCGGACGTATGCGGGCGCTGTGAGCCTGCTCGACGCCCAGCTTGGCACGCTCTTTGACGCCCTCCGCCAACAGGGTCGGATGGACGACACGATGATCGTCTTTACCGCCGACCAGGGCGAGCCGCTCGGCGAACACGGCTATGTCCGCCGGTTCCGGCCCTGGCTCTATGAAGAGTTGATCCACACTCCATTGATCGTGCGAATGCCCCGAGGCGAGCACGGTGGCGGGCGTCACCAGGCACTCGTGCAGACGGTCGACCTGCTGCCGACCATTCTCTCAGCGCTCGGTTTGCCCCCGGTGGAATCCGCACACGGACATAGCCTGCTGCCCTTGATCCGAGGCGAGCGGTCCAAGGTGCGTGATTATGCGTGCCTGGGGATGGATGTCGAAGAGTTTGCGATCCGAACCCACCAATGGCACCTGATCTTGCCCGTCGAGGCCGATCCCGACGACCCCCCGCGCGGTCCCGAACTCTATCGCAAGCCCGAAGACCGCTGGGACCAGAACAACATCGCCGCCGAGAACCCCGACGTGGCCGAGCAGCTTGAACTGGCGCTGCGGCGGTTCGTCGAGGCACTCGGGCGCGACGACCTAGCGGCCCTGCCCCCGCTCAGAGATCTGACCCGTTTCGGCGACAGTTGATGCGCTCGATGTGGGGTGTGACGCCTTCTTGACGGCCTGATCTTCCTCGTCTTTCGGCTTGAGCATTCGAGAGATGCGAGGGAAGAGGGTGCGGCGGGCGTCTTTGACGCTCGTCGCGGCGGGACGCGTCTCAAGGTCCGAAGAGACGTCTTCCTTGAGCACCCGACGCATGCTCTCGCTGTGATACGTCGCCGGGAACTCGGCCGGTGGCAGGAGCATCGGCTGGACCCGGCCAATCTTCGGCCGCCCCGCGAGGACCGGGTTCTCCTCGCCCGATCGCCTCGGCAGTGACGACGTCGGCATACCCGGGCTGGGCCGGATCGGCTCGACCGCCAGCGTGGGCTCCGGGGGACGCTGCGGCTTGACCGGCACCTCGACGACCGGCGGCACCTCGACGGTCGCCCCGGCGGGCCGGCTTGCGAGATCAACAGGTGCGTCAGCCTCTTCGGTCTTCGCCTGCGGGACTGCGACCGGCTCGACCTGCGGATCGTTCAGCAGGGCGTCGATCGCGTCGGGCGGTCGGATTGGCTCCGCCTTCGGGGCCTCGTGCGAGGTGAGTTGTTCCTCGACCGAGACCGGCCTCACAGCGTCCTCGACAGGCCCGGCCTTCGGCTTCTCATCGGCCCTGGCCAGCGCGAGCGCCTCGGGCAACGTGGGCGACGGCGGCTTGGGATGCGTCTCGACCCTCAGCCCAACCGGCAAGACCGAGATCGGCGCGTTTGACGCGAGCCGGGCCTTCGAGTCGCCCGTTCTCTTCGCCAGCAGCGGTGCCTTGGGGTTCGCATTCCCCCCCGAGAGGCCGGGGAAATAGTGCGAGAGCGTGCCCGACGACTCGCCCGTCGGCATGACCGGCGGGGCCGAGGCCTTGCGTTTGAAGAGGAGCGACCCAGGCCGATAGGTCCAGATTGACGGTCGATCTGTCGTTGACGCCACTGTTGGCGGCGTCACCGGGAACGACATATCTTCCTTCTCTCGCTCTCGATCCTTCGCGGAGGCCGTTTTGTCGTCGGGCTTCCACTGACGAAACTGGATCGGGGCCTCACCCCGCTTGGGGGCCGCCGAACAACCCCAACCGCCGAGAGTCATGACGACCCCGAGCGCAATCCCGCCCAACACTCGTTCCTGCATGGCGAATCCCTCCGCCTCGGACCGCGAAACATCCTTGGTTGGGCCAATCCGGTCCGTCCGGAGATCGACCCGCGCGGCAACCCTACATGTGGTTGATAATCGGCGTTCAGACGGGCGGAATAGCTCGGTTTTGGTCAACCTGCCACACCACAAAATCCGAGAATCCTCACCCTTGTCACAACCGGACGGATCGACAGAGTCAAACAGCAAGGAGACCAGAAATTCGCCTTGGCTCGATTCGCTTCAATCCGAAGTCGCTCGACGGTCGAAACATAACACGGGTCGTCGCGCCTCGGGGGCAGGGATGTCGCCTCGTCAGAAGGGATTGGATCCGATGGTCCGCCAGCCTCGCACGCTTCGTCCTGAGATGTTGGGCCTTGAGGACCGACGGCTGTTGGCCGCCTCGCTGGTGACCATCAACACCCTGCCGCCGATGAGCCAGCAGGCCGACTTCGCGACGGTGACGTTAAGCCGCTCAGCCTCCACCCAGGGGCCGATCTCCTTCGCGTGGCAGGTCCGCCTGATCACCGCGCCATCAGCGGCTGTCGGCGTGAATCTGCCTGCGCTCGATAAGACGGTCACGTTCGCCCCCGGCCAGAATCAGGTCGACGTCGCCGTCCCGATCACCAGGGGGGCACCGAACCCCGGCGAGGTCGACGTGGTGTTGGTCCTGGCACCCGTCAGCGGCCCACCCAATCTGACCGTTGGTGCCCCCGCCCTCCTGCGGCTCAAGGCGTCGGCCGACCTGACGCCCCCGACGGTCGTCGCCTCCCGCCTGACCTCGCGAGGCATCGAGCTTACGTTCAGCGAGCCAATGGACGTAGGCCGAGTCCAGAATATCAACAGCTATACCGTCTTGGATCAGACCCGCGCGAGTGGCAGCTTGTTTCGTTCGCCATTCGGATCGCTCTTCGGCGGCATCTTCAATTCGAGAGCAGCCGGTCCCAAGCCTGTCCCGCTCCGAGCGGCGGTTTACGACCCCTTTACGCTGACCGTGACGCTAATCCCATCGCGCCCGCTGCCCGCGAAGGTGGTCATCTCGGTGACGCAAGGCCCAGGGTATGTCAGGCCCAAACCGTCCGGCGCGGGCCATATCCCCTCCCCTCTGATCGCCGTCCCTCCGCTCGACGACGCAGCAGGCAACATCCTCAACAGACTCGGCAGTCCAGGAGCCTTCATCGCCAGGGTCCGCCGAGGTTGAATCGAAGCCGCCCGACCCCGAGACATTGTGGGTTGAGCCGGTGTCGATCGTGATCAGATGATATTCGGCTCTTCGAACAGGCGGGCGCGGAAGCCGGCCCACTCGGAGGATCGGGGGTGGTCGGCGTTGTAAGAGGCCATATATTCGCTCAGGCGCTGGTCGAGGATGTCGAACCGCTCGGCGAGGACGCGGACGGTCGCCAGCGCGAGGGCTTCGGCGGCGCGGGGGCTCTCTTTGCGGAGGTGGTCGTGCGCGGCGTGGTCGAGGGTGAGCAGGGCGACGTCGGAGGTGGCGCGGATCGAGACGGTCGGCGGGGTGGGGGCGGAACGGAAGAAGGAGGTCGCGCCGAAGATGCCGGGGGCCTCGATCCGGGCGATCGGCTGGTCGCCGTCATGGTCGCGGCGGATGATCGCGGCGGTCCCGTCGATCAGGAACCAGAGGCGGTCGTTCGACTTCCCCTCGGCGATCAGGACCGTCTCTGCGGGGGCGTTCTCCTCGGTCAAGACCCGCGAGAGCGCGAGCCGCGCGGCGTCGTCGACCTCGGAGAGAAGCGGACCGGCCAGGAACCGTTGGGCGGCGGCGGAGAGTGGCATCGGGCTGGCTCCCTTATCAGGGCCACGGGGAAGAGGAGTCATGAGGCCCAGCATCGGCCTCTCCCTATCTTACGTCGAGACTTCGACAATGGGTGGATGCCAACCTGCCCGTTTCCGATCACAGGGGACGATTCGCGGGACGCGCCTCCTCGATTTCCCGATGGTGTCTCGTGTACGGGCCACGACGGCGGCCCCGCGCCCTTTGAGTGAACACCTTGATTCCGAGGCTCCCATGTCCGAATGCTCGCAAGCCAAGCTCGACGCCAACCGCCTCAACGCCCAGAAATCGACCGGCCCCCGCACCGCCGATGGCAAGGCGATCGCCAGCGCAAACTCGCTGAAGCACGGCTTTTGCGCCGCGACCGCCCCCGTTCCGGGCGAAGATCCCCAGATCCTCGTCGATCGCAATGACGCCTGGCAGTCCGAGTTGAACCCGCATAACAAAGAAGCCCAGGGCTACATCGTTCAGCTCGCCGTCCGCCAGACCGCACGGCTCGACCGGATTCACGTCGCCTCCGAGGCCCGGATCGCCAAACGGGTCAGGGACGCGCATAAAGACCGCCACAACCAGCGGTTAGAGGATGTCGAAGCGGCCTATCGCACCCTCCATATTGACGCTGATATTGCCGTCCGTCGCCTCCGCCAGACGGTCGAGGGCTGCGACCACCTGATCAAG
>JANXSY010000153.1 GCA_025356435.1 Isosphaeraceae bacterium
GTCGGTTGGCGTTGCGTCATCGACATCCGTCGGGACGGGGTCGATGGCCAGCGACGGTATCCGTGGACACGTTGGCCCGGCTTCCGATCCTGTGCTCTCGCCGGCCTGTCCATCGTCGGCCGTGTGGCCGGGAGGCGGGACGATTTCGATGTCTGAAAGTCCCGGTCGGAGGCAGCCGTTCTTCCGCAGCGTCGCGGAGATCGGCCGCCAAGTGGCCGGAGGGCTCGCCTACGCCCACGCTCGGGGAATTGTCCACCGCGATATCAAACCGGCGAACTTGCTGCTCGACACCGCCGGGGTCGCTTGGATCGCCGATTTCGGCCTGGCCAAAGCCGGGGATGACAGCCTGACGGAATCCGGCGACATCCTCGGCACCCTGCGGTTCATGGCCCCGGAGCGATTTCGTGGCGAAGGCGATGGACGGGCCGATATTTACGCCCTGGGTGTGACTCTTTATGAGATGCTCACGCTCCGCCAGGCCTTTGAGTCACCCGATCGCCTAAGGCTGATTGAGCAGGTCCGCAACGTCGAGCCGCCACGCCCGCGATCGCTCGACCCGACGATCCCACGCGACCTGGAAACGATCGTGTTGAAGGGAATGGCGAAGGAGCCGTCAGCCCGGTATGCGACAGCGTCGGAGATGGCCGAAGATTTGCGCCGCTACCTCGCGGGAGAGACGATCCAAGCCCGACGAACAGGTCCGATCGAGCGGATCTGGAGATGGAGCCGGAGGAACCCATTGGCGGCGTCCCTAGCGGCGATGGTGATGGTGATGACGATCGTCGTGGCCTCGGCCACGTCGTTGTCGGCCCACCGAGAACATGCGATGCGGGTCGACGCCGTCTTGGCCCGTAAACAGGCCGAGCGGGCGCTGGCCGACCTCCGCGACGCCCGCACCGACGAAGCCACGTTCCGCCGCGCCATTGCCTCCGAGCTCAAGAGTTGGAGAAATGACCCGACCAACAGCGATATCCAGGCGTCGCTGGACGCGCTCTACTCGCAACTGGGCGCGCTCCAGAGGCGAACGGGCCGAATGACCGAGGCCGTGGCGACGTCACTAACCCGCCGCGAACACAATCCCGGCGCGGCCAATCGCCTCTTACAAATCGCGGCCGACCTCGCGGCCTGTCTGCCGAGGCCCGAAGATAAGCCCCGTCCGGGCGACCTCGACCCCGAGGTCGCTGACCGCACCGCCGCCTTGGCCGTCGAAACGATCGGCTGGGCGCTCCTGGCCGGGTTTGAAAGCGGCGAGTACAACATCGCCTTCACCATCGAGAGCAACGCCAACTTCCGTGCCCTGAAATCGCGTCCCGACTTCCACTCGCTCGTGGTGGCCTTATCGCGAAGCGACCTGCCCCGCAGCAACGGCCAGCGGATCGCCCATCGCAAACATAAGGCATTCATCGAATACGCCGCCATCACGGCCGATGGCAAGAGGGTTCTCACAACCTCGGGAGACGGCATGGCTCTGTTCAGGGAGCTCGCGACGGGCCGGCCGCTCCTCCTGCCGATGGTTCATCCAACCCATGTCCGGGGCGTCGCTATTGCGCCGGACGGACGTCACGCCGCCGTGGGATGCAGCGATCATCTGATCTATCTGTGGAACCTCAAAGACGGCACGAAGATCGGTACTTTCGCCGGACACACGAAGCCCGTCCAGGAGGTCAAATTCACGCCGGACGGCAAGTCGCTCATCTCAGCCGCCCACGACGGGACAATCCGAATCTGGGACGTGGCGACCCGCACCGAGCGATCGTGCATGCGAGGCCACCAAGGTGAGATCCTCGACCTGGCGATCACGCACGACGGCAAGCGGGCCGTTACGGCGGGCGAAGACGAGACGGTGCGGATCTGGGACTTGCAGACGTGCCGGGCGATCGGTGAGCCATTGACCGGCCACCACGGCCGGGTCTGGAGTGTGGCAATCACTCCTGATGGTCGCCGCGCGTTCTCCGGGGCCCAGGACGGCTGTTTGATCGAGTGGGATATCGTCGCGGGCCGGCGGTTGCGCACCCTATGGGGCCAGTGGGCGACGATCCGCGGTATCGCGATCTCGCCCGATGGCCGGCGTGCCCTCACTGCCGGTCCGCAGGCCCGTTTGCTCTATTGGGATCTCGAATCGGGACGCGAGTTGCACCGTTACAGTGGTGACCTCGGCGACGGCATGGTCGGCGTGGCGATCACGCCCAACGGCAAGCTCGGCGTGACCTGCGGGACCGACGGCGTGGCCCGCGTCTGGTCGCTCTCGGAGGACGCGGCCCAGGCCCGCGACTTGGCCTCCCTGGGACGCTGGAACGAGGCACTCGACGCCTACAAACGCGCGAGCAAGGCCGAGCCGGACGAGGCGTCACTGCTGGCCGAACGGTCGTCGCTCGCCTGGCGTCTCGGTCGCTGGTCGGCGCTGGAGTTTGACCACGAGGAATATCTCCGCCTCGATCCCAAGAGTCCGATCGGCGCACTCAACCAGGCGAGAACCTTGCTGATGGCCGAAAATCGCGAGGGCTATCGCCGGGCCTGTGCCATCATGGGAGCAAAGATCAAGGCATCTACCGATGGGCGGTTCTGCGAACTGGCCCTCGCGAGCATGCTCGCGCCGGACTCGGGCATCGACCCCGCCGCCGCCATCACCCTCGCCGCCGCTGCCGTCGAACGCGATCCGCAGATCCCCTGGACCCATCAGGCTCTCGGGCTGGCCCAGTATCGCGACGGACGCGCCAAACAAGCCATCCTCA
>JANXSY010000156.1 GCA_025356435.1 Isosphaeraceae bacterium
TTGCTCTCAACGGGGTGAATGACATCACCGTGGGCGACCTGGCCACGCGCACGGCCCGCGCCATGCGAAAGTACTTTCCCCGCGCCGGCGGCTATTTCAACACGTCTGCTCCGGCCGGGACGTTTTTCAAGTGGGACGTCACCACCTCCGCCAGCGACCATGTCATCCTCCAAGGTCACGAGTGCCTGGCGTTCTTCCTCGGCGGAATGCCGCAGAAGACGAGTTCGGGTTATGCCATGACCGGGTTCTCCCGCGACCCGCAGAATCCCTTCTTGCGCACGGCCCCGAATCGGACCCAACCTCTCTTCGAGTTCTCACCGGGCCGGCTGCTCGACGTTTACAACGACAACCTCCCGGTGAAGCCCCCGACGCTGGAGAACGGCTTCCCCAGCTACATTGACCCCCTGAGCGACGCGAACGACCCCAGGCCGTATGCCTACTTCTCCTCGTATGGCAACAACGGCTATGACGCCAACGATGACAACTCCGCCCAATATGGGAATAACGGCAGCTCGATCGAATACGACGATACCAGCCCCGTCAGCGTCGTGGGCCGTCGCTTCGTCCGGGGAAGCAACGGGTACCTTTCGGGTGCCCCCAACCCCTACACCAACGGCAACCCGGTGCCAACGGGCGGTGCCCCGGTCTCCTGGGTCAACCCGCAGTCGTTCCAACTGATCTCGGCGGGTGTCGACCGCCAGTGGGGATACGGTGGCGGTTACGAGGCCAACTCGAACGAGAAGCTGCCCATTTATCCGGGCGAATCGCTGCTCTCGACCACTCGCAAACGCGAGGACGATAACTTGACCAACTTCACTGGCGGCAAGATCAAGTGACTCGACGGCCGACGGATCGGCCTTTCCTGATCGTTATCACGACTCGGACGCGGCGGGCTTTTTCGGGAGCGGCGAACGGTATGCGACACCATCGAACACCCTCGACACGCGGGTTCACGCTGATCGAACTGCTCGTCGTCGTGGCCATCATCGGCATCCTGATGACGTTCATCCTGATCGCGGCCGGGGGCGCGGTCAGGCGAGCCGAGGAGAAGGCGACGCTCTCGCTGATCACCAAGCTCGAGATGGGTCTGTCCGAACGGATCGAGGCAATCCTGGCCCGGCGCGCCGATATCTATCTCGCCCACCTCGACATGGCGGCGATCTATACCACGGCCGGTGGCCGGATCGACTCGCCCCAGCGGTCCCAGGTGATCGCGCAGATCGACCTGGTTCGGGCCGAGATCCCCGACGTCTTCTTCGTTCAGAATGACACCCACTACCCCCTCAATTTCGCGAGCCTTCCTTACGCCAACGGCAGCAATTTCGTCCCGCTCGGGGCCGTGGTCGGCGACCCGATTCGGCCGATCCTTGGTGCCTACGGGGCGACGTGGCAGGCGATGTCGGGTCTCCACAAGCGGCTCGGCTATCTCCCCTCGGGATACGACGGCACCGACAACAATGGCAACGGCCTGATCGACGACCTCCAAGAGGGGATCGGCACCGACCCGATGGTCGACGACCCCGATTCCGCAGGTACGACGCACACGCAGGTAAAACTCAGCGCCCTCATCGCCCGTAGGCTTGGCAACCACACGCACAATACCGCGCGGTCGGAGATGCTCTACGCCCTGCTCGTCGACGGGCAAGGGCCGCTCGGCAGCGTCTTTAACGCCAACGAGTTCACCGCCAAAGAAGTCGCCGACACCGACAACGACGGCCTTCCCGAGTTCATCGACGCCTGGGGCCAGCCCCTCCAGTTCTATCGCTGGCCGATCTTCTACAACGGCGACTATCCCACCGGTACCGGCAATCAGACCGCGAGTTCGATTCAGAAGGGTCTTCTCCGCTACAACGCGATCAGTGAACCCAGGGCGATCGACCCCCTCGATCCCAATCAACAACTCATGGCCATCCCCTGGTTCTACAAAACGAACCAGAATTGGGCGTTCACGGGGACCAACGACTGGAGCGGAAGTGCTACCGCTTTCATGACCTATTTTCACACCCTGGTCGATCAGAACTTCGTCCCAGGAGCTAATAATCCTTCCGGGCCGCTCTGGGATAGGAGCGGGTTCTTCGGCCGACGGGCGTACTACTCGCGCCCTCTCATACTCTCTGGGGGGCCGGACAAGTTGCTGGGCGTCTTACAATTGCCGAACTCGCCCACACCTATGGCCCTGCAGCTCATCGGGTCACCGCTCTCGCCGGGCGAGAACACCGCTTTCCAACCGCAACTGCCCTCCCTGAGCGTGAACGGGCAGGACGACATCTCGAATCAAAGCCTGGCCTCTCCGGGCGGGGGAGTTCGCTAAGATGCTCAAGAGACAACGCGACGGTCGTCGTGGCTTCACGATGGTCGAATTGCTAGTGGTCTTGCTGATCGTAGCCATCGTCAGTGCTGCGACCTTGCCTGTTGTCATCCCTGCGATCAACCATCGCCAGATCAGCGAGGCGGCGCGAATCCTCCAGGCGTCGCTAGCCGGTGCCCGGGACAGCGCCATCCGCGCCAAGGCCCCGCGCGGCATCCGGCTCCTTCCCGACCCCGCATTCCCCGGCCCCAACATTCTCGCCGCCAATCGGATCATCTCAATCGAGTCCGCGCCCGATTACACATCGGGGTTCGTCACCATCTATCCGCCTCCGACGGTGCCATTCGTAGATCCTGTATCGGGACAAACGTTTAACGTCACGCTGCTGCGGATCGACGAAGCGGTCTTTGACGCCATCGGGAATCCCAATGAACCAACCTCCTGGTATTGGAATATCCGCCAGGGAGACCGCATTCGGCTCAACGACTCGGGCCGCTATTATACAGTCGCCGGCCCGATGCTGAATGGAATCGCTCAGGGAAATAGTGAGCGATATATCAATTTCGGACCTCCAGGGTACGTGGATAAGAACGGCGTGTCGGTCCAGAACGATCCCAATCCAATTTCCGCCACGCACTACGGCGAATATCTCTATGTGGTGAATGGTCAGGACGATAACGGTAATGGATGGGTCGATGAATCCTTCGATGGAATCGACAACGATGGAGACGGAGTCACCGACCCCGGCTACGACGGCATCATCAATAATCCTGCCTATAACAATGGCGGTGAGATCGACACGAGCGAGAAGTTTATCGGTAGTCAGTTCGCGTCCATCACTGCGACGTCACCGCTCTCGAATCAGAGATACACCATCTTTCGCCGTCCGGTCGTCGCCGAATCGGCG
>JANXSY010000167.1 GCA_025356435.1 Isosphaeraceae bacterium
CCCAGGCCGCCGCCGCCGAAGGCCCGAAGGTCGAGCTCGATGGCAGGCTGCACCCCCGGCCGAACAAGGAAAATCCGGCCGACGTCGATCGAAACAAGCGGATCGAGGAGGCTCTCGAAAAGGTCGTCACGATGAATTTTCCCGATGACACCCCGCTCGAAGACGTCCTCAAATATGTCAAGGAGAACACGAAAGACGCCAAGGGTCGGCCGATCCCGATCTATCTCGACCGCGCAGGATTTGAGCAGGCAGATAAAACGTCCGCCTCAACCGTGTCAATCGACATCGACAGCCTGCCGCTCCGGACGACCCTCCGCCTCGTCCTCAAGCAACTCGATCTCGAATATCGGGTCCGCTTGGGACTTCTCTACATCTCCTCATCGGATACATTCGACGAGGAGGAAGGAATCGCCCCTCCGCCCTCGAACGTTCAAGGCGGCGGCTTGCAGTGATCCGGTTTATTTCACCCTCTCACAATTGGATTTCAGGAGTCTTCACGCCATGACCTCTCTGAAGCACAGACTTGCCGGATCGCTGCTCGTCGTCGCGGGAGCCTTCGTCGCGTCGGAGGCCCGGGCCTTCCAATTTGGCGGCATGATGTCCCCCCCGCAGGCAGAGCCAGCCCCAAGCCGCGAAGCCCAGCAGTCGGCGACGGCCCGGATGGAACTTGCCCGGCAGGCGATCGCCACGATCGACGAGATGAAAAAGAAGGGGCAAGCCCCCAAGAACGGCGACGATACGCACCTCTGGGAGCGTCGCCTGGCCGAGGCCGCGATCAACCTTGGTAAACCCCGAGACCCTGCGGTCGAGGGTTATCTGTCAACCCTCAAGGAGGCCGAGTCCAGGGCGAAGCCCCTCGATAACAAGGGTGAGATGACGGCACTTTCTTATTTCGAGGCGAAATTCCGCAGGCTCGAATTCGAGGGGCTCATCCACAGCGAAGGGGTGATGATGGGCGGGATCGGAGGTGGCAGCCCTGGAGGCTTCGATGGAGGCTTTGATGGCGGAGTCGGAGGCAACGATCGTCCCAAGAAGCCTCGGACGCAGCACCCCGCCGACCTCGAACGCAACAAGGCAATCGAGCAGAAGCTGGAGACAGCGGTTTCAATTAACTTCGCCCAGGAAACGCCGCTCGAAGACGTGATCAAATATCTCAAACAGACCCTCGCCGACCCCAAGGGTAAGCCCGTCCCGATTTATGTCGACCCCGCCGGGCTCCAGGATGCCGAGAAGACGATGAACTCGCCCGTCGCGCTTGACATCCAAGACGTTCCGCTCCGCACCACGCTCCGCCTGATACTCAACCAGATCGCCCTCGACTACCGCGTTCGCGACGGCATGATCTACGTCACCAGCCGGGAATCGTTCGATCAAGAGGACGAAGACGCCAAAGCCTTCGCCGCCCCTGCCGCGGCCCCCGCGACTCCAACGGGCGGCGGCTTCCGTTGATCCCGACCGTTCGTCGAAAATCTTCCGAGAATCCTGTATTGGTCCCCGCGTGGTCGTGCAGTAATAGAAGGAGACACGACCACGAAGGGGGCCTCAGATCATGGCGAGCGGGCAATTCGCCGGGGCGTATCGCCAGATCGCTCGGCTATTCAAGGGCGGCTGCGTCTCGGGACTGAGCGAAGGCCAGCTCCTCGACCGGTTCGTGACGGAACGCGATGACAACGCCTTTGAGGCGATCGTCGCCCGCCACGGTCCGACGGTCCTCGGCGTCTGCCGCGCCGTCTTGAACGATCCGAATGACGTCGAAGACGCTTTTCAGGCGACCTTCCTCGTCCTGGTCAAGAAGGCCGAGACCCTCCGAGATCGCGACCTCCTGGGCAATTGGCTCTATGGCGTCGCCTATCGAGTCGCCAAACGGGCACGGAGCGACGCGGCGAAGCGTCACGATCGTCGACCGATTGGGCCAGAGCCCGCCGCGCCTGCGGTCAACGACTTTGACCTCAGACCTTCGCTGCACGATGAGGTCAACCGCCTGCCCGAGTCGTACCGGGCGGCGGTGGTCCTTTGCTATCTCGAAGGTCGGACCCACGAGGAGGCGGCGCGAGAACTTGGCTGGCCCATCGGCACAGTCCGGGGCCGGTTGGCCCGCGCCCGTGACCTCCTCCGATCGCGCCTGACCCGTCGCGGCCTGGCGCTAACTTCGGGCGGGCTGCTCGCCTCACTCGCGAGAGAGGCCAATGCGGCCGTCTCCCCGTTGCTCCTCGAAATCACCCGAGCGGCCGCCTTGTCGGTCGCCGCCCGGTCGCTCTCGACCGCGATCGCCGTCTCTCCCCGCGTTCTCGCCCTGGCCCAAGGAGTCTCGCACGCCATGTCCGCCACCTCGATGAAACTCGGCATGACCCTGCTCGTCGCCGTCGCGCTCACCGCGCCCGGCGTCTCGGCCTTTCAGGGGCCAGAAGTGACCCGCGGCCGTCCCCCTGCTTTGGGTCCGGTCGCGAAGGCCGAATCGAAAGCCCAGGACTTTGGGAAGACCGCAGGAATCAAGGCATCGCCCGCGAAGGAGGCATCCGACGATCGAATCCCGATGGCGGAGGAGGCACTTGCTATCGTGGAAAAGACGGAGAAGTCTGGGCGAATCGGTGTCAGCGACCCCCAGCGAGTTCTCTGGTCTCGCCGCCTGATCGACGCCCAGATCGAGGCGGGCACAGCCGAACCCGACGTGATCGCTCGCCATGTTGCCCAAGCCAAGGCCGCCGAACAACTCGTCGAGACCCTCTATAAGCAGGGCCAGGCGACCAAGCTTGGCTATCTCAACGCTCACTTTGATCGCCTCGAAGCCGAGAAGTTTGCCAAGGACGCCCTTGAGAAGAAATCCCCCACACCCGTTGCCAGTGGCATCCCTCCCGGAGGCGAAGGGGGCGCGTACGAGCACAAGCTCCGCAAGTTCCCCAGGCAGAACCCCGCCGACGCCGAGCGCAACGAGGTCATCGAGCAGGCGATGGAGCAGCCGGTGAAGCTCGACTTCAAGGCGGGCACGTCGCTGGAAGAGATCCTCGACTACATCCGCAAGAACACGGTCAACGCGAGCGTCAATCTCCCCGAAGGGCTACCGATCTATGTCGATCCGTTCGTCTCGCACAACGATATGGAAGACCCGCCCAAGCCGAGGAAGTTGCCGACCCTCGTCGCGCTCCATTTCGATGGTATCCCGATCCGCGTGGCGCTCCGACTCATCCTCGACCAGAATAACCTCGCCTTCGCGGTCCGCGACCAGGTCGTCTACATCATCAACGAAGACCGCCTCGACATGCGCCGCGCCGACGGCTTCTTCGGCCCCCCGTCCACCCCGGGCGGCATGGTCGGAATGATGAGTAGACCGCTGGGCACGGCACAGCTCAATCCCGTACCGGTCAATGACCCGATCCAACCCGGGACGGAAATCGCGCGAGCACAGACCAGCCCGCAAGAGAACCTGCTTAACGCCAAGCGCAACAAGGCCATCGAGAAGCAACTCGGCGAACGTCTTACGATGAGTTTCCCCAACCCAACACCGCTCGAAGACATTCTCAAATATATTCGCTCGAAAACGTCCAGCGAAGCACTCGACCTGCCGTCGGGCGTGCCGATCTACGTCGACCCCATCGGCCTGGCGGAGGCCAAAGCGACCATCACGTCGCCGGTCGCTCTTGACCTCGAAGGCATCTCGCTCCGCACGACCCTCCGTCTT
>JANXSY010000269.1 GCA_025356435.1 Isosphaeraceae bacterium
GGCGTTCGGGCCAAGGCGCACCTCTACGACGCCATCCGAGACGGATTACGCCAAGTCACTCCGCAGGACATCCTCGGTTGGTTCCGGCACGCCGGCCAGTGCGTTATGCAAGCATGATCCGCTGTAGGTCGTTGGTAACCGTCCGGCGGTCCACATCTGGTAGCGGTTTGCGGAGATCGTCGATAATCCTGGGCCGGACATGGCGTTCGCACTCCAGGAGTTGCTTCAATGATGTCTTCGACCGACGTGCGCTGGCGGGCGATCCTCGGCGACTTCCAACGCGGCGGACTGACCCACGTCGCCTTCTGTCGTAGAAAAGCGATCTCTGTCCACACCTTTCGCAAGCGGCTCTATGGCCAGAAAGCGATCGCTCCGGCCATCGAACGCATCGCCCCAATCACCCCTGCCCAACCTACGCGATTCCTGCCCGTCACGCTTCCACCTACCCATTTCTGCGTAACTCCCGAGGCCGATCGCCTCACCCTGGTGCTCTCCGGGGGAAGGCGACTCGTCGTCGGTAACGGCTTTGATCCCGAGACCCTGCGGCGGCTGATCGACATCCTCGAGCAACTCACAGGATCGGCCTGCCCGCGACCATCCGCGTCTTCGTCGCCGCAGGAGCAACCGATCTCAGACGCGGGTTTGATGGCCTGGCACAGCTCGCTCGCGATCGCCTCCATCAAGATCCGCTCGCCGGTCATCTCTTTGTGTTCGCAAATCGACGACATGATCGCGTGAAGATCCTCTATTGGGATCGCGATGGGTACGCCATCTGGATGAAACGGCTCGAAAAAGGCAGCTTCGCCTGGCCAAAGCACGACGCGACTCACGTCGAGTTCAGCACGACCGAACTGGCGGCTCTGCTGGGTGGGATCGATCTGACCGCCACTCGTCGTCGGCTTCGTTACGTTCAGCCGGTAGCATGATACCTCTCGTGAATTGTATCCGATTGCGCGAGCATTCCCCTCTGCGATCGTATACAATAGACATATGAGCTAAAGCGAAAGTACACTCCCCCAAACCCTGGCCGATGCCCTTCGCCTGATCCGCGAACAGCAGCTGCTCCTCGACAAACAGCAGCGTCTGATCGCGCGGATGCAGCATCAGATCGAACAGCTCCTGCGTCAGAGATTCGGGCCCAAGAGCGAGAAACATCACGCCGATCAACTCCTGCTCTTTGGCGAAGCGGCGGTCGAACTCCCTACCGCACCCGCGTCTGCGGAGCCCAAAACCCCAGGCGGCCACGGTCGAGGAAAGCTGCCCGCCAGTCTGCCCAGGCCCCCGGTCGTTCACGACCTGACCCCCGAACAGAAACTCTGCCCCGAGTGCGGTGTCGAGCGTAAGAAGATCGGCGAAGAGTCGAGCGAGCAACTCGAATATGTACCGGCATCGTTGCGAGTGCTCGTGCACACGCGGCCCAAGTACGCGTGCTCAGGGTGCCAGGGGCATGTGGTGATCGCGGCCAAGTTGCCCGAGCCGATCGAGCGGGGCTTGCCGGGCGTGGGCCTACTGGCTCAAGTTATCGTCAGCAAGTATGTCGATCATCTGCCGTTATACCGTCAGGAGCGGATCTTCGAGCGGCAAGGGGTAAGCCTGTCGCGGCAGACGACCTGCGGCTGGATGGCCGAGTGCGCCGGGCTCTTGGAGCCGATCGCCAAAGCGATGAAAGCGCGGATCCTCCAATCACGCGTGATCCAAACCGACGATACGCCGGTGCCAGTGCAGGATGCCCATGTGAAGGGCAAGAACCGAACCGGGCGGCTCTGGAATTTTCTGGGAGATCGCGACCATCGGTTCATCCTTTACGACTACACCCGCGATCGCAAGGGCGAGGGTCCCGACGCGTTCTTGCAGGACTACACATCAGGCTATCTCCAATCGGATGCCTCTACGGGGTACGACCGGATCCATGCGCGAGGGATCATCGAGATCGGTTGCTGGGCACACGCGCGACGGAAGTTTCATGAGGCGATCTCCAGTGATCCCGCTCGTGCAGAGCCGGCGATCGCCTGGATTGGTCGGCTTTACGACATCGAGCGATCGGTGAAACGCGAGTCGGCCCAGCGGTTGCTGACGCTTGGTCGCGCGGCGAGCGAAGCCGAACGCATCGCGATTGAAGATGAGATATGTCGCATCCAACGGAGTAAGGATGCGCCGCAGATCTTGGAGGGTTTTTCGATCTGGCTAGAGTCGCAGTTGGGTCAAGTCTTGCCCAAGAGCCCGCTGGGCGTGGCGATCAGCTATACGCGTTCGAACTGGAAAGCGTTGTCTCGATATTGGGAAGCGCCGTGGTTTTCGATCGACAACAACGCAAGTGAACGTGCCATCCGACCGATCACTCTGGGACGCAAGAACTGGTTACATCTGGGAAGCGATACGGGTGGCCGTACTGCGGCGACCTTGCTGAGCGTGACGCAAAGCGCCATCGCATTTGGCCTGGAGCCGTGGGCCTATGTACGTGATCTCTTGAACCGAGTCAGTACGCACCCGGCAAGCCGGCTCGCGGAGCTGTTGCCCGATCAGTGGCAGGCGCACGGATCGGGCCTTGGTCGAGAGCTCGCGATCCAGGCGTGATCAGAGAACTCACAAATCACGCACGATGCGTCACTGCGTGATCATGCAGTGTCGTCGCGATGAGTTCCAGCCAGCCACCTCGTCGACGATGGGCTGAGCTCGACCACCCACCTGGAAGTCGATCCTAAAAGGCTGGTCGACCCTCCGGCGTGCGATTATGGTCGTTCTTCATCAATACACACCAGATGTGGACCGCCGGACGGTTACGATGTTCAGTACGCGTTGAACCTCGAGCCAGGTGCCGAGGTCTCCGCTCGGACCGTCGAACGCTACCAGAAGCTGTTCCGAGAGGATGACCTCGCCACCCGCGTCTTCGAGGATGTCACCGACCGACTCGTTCAGGTGCTTGACCTG
>JANXSY010000274.1 GCA_025356435.1 Isosphaeraceae bacterium
GATCTTTGACGCCGAATCAAGTCGGCCCGCGATGAGCATCCGGGCGAGGCGACCGAAATGCCGCTCGGTTACGTCGGCGAGTGACGAAAAGGAGTTCTCCAGAACGAGCCCCCGAGCGCCATCTCGTGCCGCAAGGTCGACCGCCACGGCACCCCCGATCGAATTCCCGACGAGAACGATATCCTTCTCGTTCACGCCGACCCGCCCCGCGAGCCAGCGACGAGCCGACCTGGCATCCATGAGGACTCCCGCGACACTCGGAAAACCTTCACTTCGTCCGTAGCCCCTGTAGTCGAAGATCAGTACGGAACATCCGAGTCGGTCGCGAAAGAGGCTGAGCACCCCACGTCGACCGGTGATGTTCCCGGCATTCCCTTCGGCATAAAGCACCACCGCACGGGCGGTCGGAGATTCCGCGAACCATCCGTTCAACCGAGTCCCATCCAGCGAGCGGAACCAGACATTCTCGACTGTCGAATCGTCGGTCCAGTCTCCCAGGGGATAACGCCAAGGCTGAAAAAGGAAGGAGTCCACCAGAGACGCCTTCGGTTGGTCGACGACCGGATACAGTTCCGCCGGGATCGGAGGCCACGGCGGGCCAGCCCTTAGTTGCGGGATCGGCACCCACGGCCTATCGATGACCCTCCGGTCCTCCTGTTCTCTCTCCGCATGCCAGACGATGGCCTGGAGATGTCGCTGGGCGTCGAACAGCAAGACGGGACGCATGGCAGGATCGGAGTTCGCCTCACGCAGTCGGCTATCCCGGTCCGCGGTGAGGCGTTGTTGTTCGGAGGAGTGAAAGACCGCCCGCCCCTGAAGAACCCGAGTTTTCCTCCGAACCATCTCGGCTCCGATACCCAAGACGAGCAGCACGGATACCACTGCCATCAACCGCCGCGTGGTATACCGAATGTGGGGCATTTGCATGGTCCGCCCTCGAAGGATTCGGCAAACGCATGTCCGTTGGGATGTTGAAGCCTATCGACAGCCCTATATCGCGGGCAGCGAGCTTGGTGTCGCGTTTGGAGATCGAGAAGCTGCGACATGATTTTGTGATAAGAGAAAGATCACTCGTCCCACCGATTTTAAACCAAACCGTCCGCTACAGCTCTCAGCCAGATTCCAACAGCCACGGCCCCGGGGTCGGGATGACCGAGGGCGCGGTCGCCGAGATAGCTGGAGCGGCCTCGGCGGGGTTTGAGGCTGGTGGTTGCGACTGCACCAGCTTCGGCGGCGGAGGCCGCAAGGTCGAGGGCAGTCGCAACGGAGTGGCCGGCGTGAAGGGCTGAGGAGAGCGCTTCGGAGGCGGGGATCAGGGCGTCGAGCATCGTCCGATCACCGGGCATCGCACCGCCGATCTCGCCGATCCTTGCGCAACCGGACGCGAATGCGTCGGCCCAGGCGAGCGGGTCGTCGGAGCGGGACGACTTGAGGCGGTCTGCGGCGGCGAGAAAGAGCATCGCGTAGAGCGGGCCTGACGTGCCGCCGAGGGCTTTTTGTAAGGTGATGCCAAGAGAACGGAGCGCGGCGGGGGGGGTGTCGAGGTCGAACAAGGGCAGGGCGTCGATCACCGCATGCGAACCGCGCGCGAGGCTGATGCCGAGGTCGCCATCGCCGACGGCCTGGTCGAGATCGGTGAGATGATCGGTCGCGGCGATCAGGGCGGAAGTCGCCGCGCCGATAGCAGCACCGAGGGCGAGGCCGACGGTCGTCTGGGGAGGAGCAGGGGGCGGCGTGATCGTGGCATCGGCCGAGGGGTCGGGCCAGATGGTCGTCTCGCGAGAGTGCGGGCGGGCCGAGGCGTTCGGCCAGGCGGGAGCGTCGGTCGGGGCGTCGAGTCGGGCGAGCCGGGCGTCATCGACAAGCAGGACCGAAATGGAAACCCCGGCCATCTCGAGCGCCGAGAGGAAGGTGCCCGAGTAGACCCGTTCGACGATCAGGCCGCGCGATTCCAACTCTGAGATCGCCCGCCGCGCGACGATCGCCAACTCCATCGTCGGCGTGCCACCGAGGTTGTTGACGAGCAGCGCAACGCGACTCCCAACAGTCGCCTTGAGTCGATTGAGTATTGTCGTGAGCAGAATATCAACAATGCCGTCCGCTGATGTGATCTGAATCTTGCGGACGCCCGGCTCGCCGTGGATGCCCAGTCCCAACTCGATCTCGTCGTCCGCAAGGGCAAACCCCGGCTTGCCGGCGGCGGGGACGGTGCAGGCGGTGAGAGCGACGCCCATCGTGGCGACCGACTCGGCCGTCGCGCGGGCCTCGGCCGCGACATCGGAGAGGGCCAAACCGGCTTCACTGGCCGCCCCGGCGACTTTGTGAACGAAGACGGTGCCGGCCAGACCTCTCGCCCCCGCCAGGCTATCCGCCCCGGCAAGCGCGGCATCATCGGCGACGATCACGACCTCGACCGGCGTGCCCTCGGCCTTCGCCAACTCGGCGGCGAGGCCGAAGTTGAGCCTGTCGCCGGTGTAATTCTTCACGATCAGGACGACCCCGGCCGGACCCGCCGCAACCCGGATGGCCGCTAGTATCGCATCGGGGCTGGGCGACGTGAACACGTCTCCCGCGACGGCTCCGGCCAGCATCCCGTGCCCTACATAACCCGCGTGGGCCGGTTCATGACCGCTGCCACCGCCCGAGATGATGGCGACACGACGGTCATGTGCCTCCCGCAAATCCGACCGGACGATCACCGTATGGCCGGCGACGCGGCGGAGTCCGGGGTAGGTCGAGACAAACCCCTCGACCATCTCTTCGACGACCCGCAAGGGATCATTCATCAGCTTCTTCATCCGTCGGCGCTCCGATTTTAAGCGGCAGGGACGAAGTATGGCCCAGATCAATGAAAGAGGGTGAACCCACCGTCGGGCCGGGCGACGACAGCCGGCAGGCTCCAGATGGGGATTCCGCGATCGAGGCGGCCCTTGACCTCGGTCGGTCGGCCGGAGGCGTCGAAGAGTTGCCAGGCGAGCGAACCACCTTTTTGCCAGCCAGTTCCCTCGGTCCAGGCGAGCAAGATCGTCCCGTCGGGGGCCGAGGCGACGGTCGGATGCTTGCGATCGCCCGATCGGCCCGGGGCCGCAATCGGCTTGCCGGACGTGGCGACGGGGGCGAAATAGACCTGACCAGCCGTCTCCCAGGCGGCGATCGGACCATTGGGGGAGTCGGCGAGCGAGGCGCTGCTCATGGGGCAAGCGTTGATCTTCCAGGGATGGATCGAGCGGCCGGTGAAGTGGTCGCCACCGTCACGCGAAGATATTAAGAAAAGATCACGTTCGACGCCGTTCGTTGCGGCCCGATAGAGAACGTAGGCCGTACCCTTGGCGTCGACCAAGGCCTTTGTCCCGCAGCACGCACAGGCCCCGGTTGCCTCGGCGAAGGCGGGGCGCTCGGCGGCGAAGGTCGCGCCGTCGTCGGTCGAGCGGGAGACCCAGAGTTTCCGATGCGACTCCCCCTCGGCATCATTCACGCCTCGGCCGTGCCAGGCGACGTAGACCCGTCCCACGCCGTCGGCCGCGATGGTCCCACCGCCATCGAGCGCGGTCGTGAGCGTCATCAGGTTCCGCTGCGGCTCGAACGCACCGTCTGCTGACTTGAGCCGACTGTAGAGCATCGGCGCGGGGTCTTTGAATGTCGCCGTCGAGCCGTTCCAGGCGACGTGAACGATGC
>JANXSY010000285.1 GCA_025356435.1 Isosphaeraceae bacterium
AGCGTTCGATAAATACGTGAATACCCAGTCCGTTAAGCCAATCGGCAATGGCGGTGCCTTCGGGGCCGACGTTGCAGGTTGTGTTTCCGCCGCCAGCCGCCACGATGATCGCCATCCCATTGGCTTTGTCAGCAGGGGCCAGGTGAACTTCGATCGACGGGTTGTGAATGTTCACCACCGACTCGACCCGCTCGGATTTCCCTCGGCTCCTGTTGAAGACCTCGGGTTTATCGGATCCTGCGAGTGCTTTGAGCATCGGCGATCCCACAGGCCAGAGCGTGACCACCTTCGCGCCTGGAATCAGCGGCTTAGGTTCAAGCAGTTTGAGCGGCTCTGACGGGGTCTGGCCGGCAGCCCCTGTCGTCCACACGCCGATCAGCGTGACCAAAGAGACGCAGACGAAAAGGGTGCGTCGATGACGCATCATCGCTTTATTTGGTAAGAGATTGATAATGATACTCCGGTTTATTGAATTGATTGAAGAGGCCGAGATTACTTTGCCGTCTTCACCGGATGGGCTTCGAGGCGAACGATCCGTTCCTTGAGCGTTTCCTGCCCCACGGTGTCCTCGGGCAACGCCTCGTCTCGGAATGCGGGGAGGAGTTTATCCCAGATGGCGTTGAGCTCGCCCTGCATGTTGCCGGTGTCGGCCGTGATCGCGACGACCACATCTTTGTCGGGGATCACGACAACGAATTGACCACTCGCGCCGTCGCCGCGGAACGCATTATGGGTACAGCGCCAGAACTGGAAGCCGTAGCCTTGACGCCAATCGATGCCGATCTTGGCGTGCGATGCTTGCTCGTTCGCCACCTGCTTGCTGCTGGCCTGTTGAACCCATTGCTGCGAGATCAACTGCTTGCCGTTCCACTTCCCTCCTTGCAGGTAGAGTTGGCCGAGCTTGGCGACGTCTTCCGTACAAAGATTGAGGCCACTGCCGCCGATGGAATTGCCTTCGGGACTGCTGGTCCACTGGGGATTTTTGATGCCAAGTGGCTCAAACAACCGCGGCTTCAAGTAGTCCAGAGTCGTCTGGCCCGTGACCTTGGTGACGATGGCCGAGAGGGTATAGCTACCCATGCTGTTGTACTGGAAATGCGTGCCGGGCTTGTGTGTAAAGGGGTGGGCCAGAAACTGTTGGACCGACGGCGCTCCGTTAACGGCTTTGGGCTCCGTGTCGTGGCCGCCGCTCATGGTAAGAAGGTCGCGCACCGTCAGAGCCTTAAGGTTGTCTGAGACCTCCGCCGGTGCGTCAGCAGGAAAGAACTTCAAGACAGGTTCGTCGAGGCTCAGCTTGCCATCATCGATCGCAATCCCGACGGCCGTTGCGTTAAAGCTCTTGCTCACCGAGTTCAATAGATGCAGCTTGTCTGCCGCCTCAGGTTTCCACCAACCCTCGGCGATCACGCGTCCGTGCCGCACGATCATAAAGCTGTGCAACGTGTTGATCTTGTCGGCCGCTTCGACAAACTCGCGAATGGCCTGGGATGAAATCCCCTGAGCTTCGGGCGTGGACCGCGGCAACGGCGTAGCTGCATATGTGCCTGACGTCACGGTAAGAATCGCAGTGCCGATCAACGCCGAAAGAAGTGATCTGGTTTTCATTGCCGGTTCGCCGTGAGGATTTCGTTTTGGAAAGTGTTCATCCATTTGAGGCTTGCAGACTTACTTGATCTCGCCGAATGTCACGTTTTCGGGTGCTTCGGGCTCGCCGAGGATCTGGATTGTTGTCGCCGGACCGAGATCGGGGTTGGACCACGCACGCAACGCCCACACGACCTTCGTATCGGGCGTCACCTCCAGGGCTTGCACAGGCGCGTTGGACTTGTCCACCGGGCCATTCCACTCGTTCACCCAGTTGTTGATGAGTGTGTTCCCGTTGGGCAGCCTCCACGCAAGTTGCAAGTTGGCGAGCTTGTAGTCTCCTGCGTCCTCCTGTGTGAACGTCTACGTGGTTTCGGCGTTCCGGTTCACCTCGTGAATTCCGGAGTGGTCGACGACCAGGACGTTTCCGTTTTTCAGAGGGGTGACCCCCCAGACATTTGGCGCTGGGAACGACCAGATTTCCTTCCCACTGGCGTCGTACTCGCTGACATTACCCATGTTCATGTGCCAAGCCATGAGTACCCCGCTCGCCGTCAGCCTGGCGTGCCGGAACTGCCCGTGTACGCCCTTCGGGTTCTTCACGGGAATCGCGAACTCTTTCACCGTCCTGTGGCTGACGAGGTTGACCACTTTGACCACTGCGAGGTCGCCGTTCTGGACGAAGTTGACGTGGTCAATGCCGATCGGCCCTGCCGTGTGGATCTCGGTCCCTTTGGGGGCGTCGTAGTTCCAGATCACAATCTTGTCTGGCACGACGAGCTTCACGGCGAACTGGTGAGCGAGCAGCACGTTCCCGTTTGAGAGCAGGACGGCGTCACTGATCTCGCCCTTGCCCTTCGGGTCGGTGTAGGACCAGACGGCTCTGCCCCCCTTCACAACATACCTATTTCGCGATTTCGCCTCGCCCGCATAGAAGAAGTCGTGACCCGTCAGACCCTTCCCCGGCAAGTCGGACGGGGTGGCGGGCGTCGTGGACGTCTTGATCGAGACGGGATCTGCCGCCCCCTGAACCGGCACGGACCGACTGGTGACGAACGCGAGACCGAAAAGGATCAGGAACCACTTGGCATTCATGGGACGCGCCTTTGTGGAGAGTGAAGAACCCTTGATCGAAAGCGAGGCGATCAGAGGCGTGAGGC
This sequence comes from Isosphaeraceae bacterium, assembly GCA_025356435.1. Classification (GTDB taxonomy): domain Bacteria; phylum Planctomycetota; class Planctomycetia; order Isosphaerales; family Isosphaeraceae; genus CAMFLR01. The sequence continues at coordinate 2,745 of JANXSY010000285.1, forward strand.
GGAATGCAGTCAGCTCAGGATCGCCCGGATCGGTCCTTTGCCTTCTTCTTTCTCGACCAACCGCATCGTCCGGCCGAGGACTGGGATTTCCATCTTCTGGTAGTCGAGGCCGAGCTGATGGAGAATCGTGGCGTGCAGGTCGCTGTAGTAGTGGGGTGACTCAACTGCTCTGTAGCCGACGTCGTCGGTGGCCCCGTGGACGACCCCACCCTTCACCCCTCCACCGGCCATCCAGGCGGTGTAGCCCCGGGGGTTGTGGTCACGCCCGGTTGTATTCTGCGACCAGGGACTGCGGCCGAACTCGCTGGACCAGACGATCAGGGTCTCGTCGAGTAGCCCGCGCTGCTTGAGGTCGCGGATCAGTCCGGCGATGGGCTTGTCGGTAGCCCGGCACAGTGGGCCGTGAGTCTCGATGTCACCGTGCGCGTCCCAACCGCCGTTGCCGCCTCCGGCATGGCAAACCTGAACGAACCGAACGCCCTTCTCCGAGAGCCGACGCGCGAGCAGGAGCTGTCGGCCGAAGTCGTCCGTCGCGGGCTCGCCGATCCCGTAAAGTTCTCGGACGTGCTGGGGTTCACCGGACAGGTCGACGACCTCTGGCGCTGCGAGCTGCATCCGGGCGGCGAGTTCGTAGGCCCCGGCGCGGGCCGCGATGTCGGACTCGATGGCGTGGTGCTCTCGGAACTCACGATTGAGCTCCTGAAGCGTCTGCATCTGCCGGTCGCGCTCGGCGGAGGTCCCGCCCTTGGGGGGCTTCAGATTCGGTATCGGCGTCTCTCCCGGCTGGAACGGGGTGGCCGCCACGCCCGCCCCGAGATAGCCGCCGGTCAACTGGACAGGCGAGGAGGCCCGGCCGAGGTTCACGAACGTCGGCAGGTTCTTGTTGGCCGTCCCGAGCGAGTATGAAACCCAGCTACCAAAGGTCGGGTGGTCAAAGGCGCGACCCCGGTGGCCGGTGCAGGTCTCGATCACGGCGGGAAAGTGGTTCCCCTCGTGGCACCACATCGATCGAACCACGGCGACCTCATCAATCACGCCCCCGACGTGGGGGAACCAGTCCGAGACCGGTGTGCCCGACTGCCCATGTCGAGTGAACTTCCGGCGGCAGGCGATAACCGGCCGGCGCATCTCGGCGTTGTTGTCGCCGAAGCCGACCGCGTCGATCAGCTTGCCCGCCCACTTGTTGTCCTTCGGGTCGAAGGTATCGATATGACTGACGCCGCCACACATGAACAGAGAGATGACCGACTTCGCCCGAGCCGGGAAGTGCGGCCCGTGCACTGCGTCTTGGATCTCGCCCGCCTCGGCCCAGAGCGCACCCATCGCGACCCCGAAGAAGCCACCTCCAGCCTGGTGCAAGAAGCTGCGCCGGGAGATTCGGCCGCAAGGGAAGATTGGACTGTCCATGCCATATCACCTTGCGTAAAGGAACTCGTCCAGGTTAAACAGCAGCCAGGCGAGGCCCTTCAAGCGGCTCGCGTCTCCCTGCAAATAGGCAAGGGCGACATCCCGTTCCGATCGCGACGGAGGACGGGCGACGGTCACCCGATAGCCAAGGTCGACTGCTGCACCCAGGTCTCCGCCGGACTCCCGCTTCAACCGCTCGGCAAACTTTGCGGCCTCCCCGTCGATCACATTGCTGTTCATCAAGAAGAGGGCCTGTGGCGCGGTGACGGTCCGGGTTCGGACCGGGCAAGGGGCGCGGCCGTCGTCGACGTCGAACGCCTGGAGAAAGTTCGGCACAACGTCTCGGCTCGTCGTGTAGCCGCGGATCATGAACGCGGCTCGGCGAGCGGGACCTCGGCCGTCCCGGCGGCCGCCAACCTCGAACGACGGGCCGCCGATCGTGGTGTCCAGGTCCTTGGCCGCGAAGAAGACCGCATCCCAGATCGGCTCAGCTTCAAGGCGGCGAAGCGGGAAATGCCAGAGGTGCTCGTTCTCCGGGTCGGCCGCGATCTCGGTCGCCGACCGCTTCTGATCGACCTCAGAGGTCAGCTTGTAGACGTCCGAGGTGACGATCAGCCGATGGATCTCCTTCATCCGGAACCCTCGCGAAGTGAACTCGGCGGCAAGCCAGTCCAGGAGGCGCGGATTGCTCGGCGACCCGCTCAGGTTCCCGAAGTCGCTCGGGGTCTTGTGCAAAGCGTTGCCGAAGTGCCACTGCCAGAGCCGGTTGACGGCCACCCGGGCGAACATCGGGTTCTCGGGCGCCGTCAGCCAGTCGGAGAACGCCTCGACTCGCCCCTCACGGAACTGGACACCCGCCGGCGCGAACGGCCAGCCGGGAGCGACCTCGTGTTTCAGCTCGGGCCGGTCGGGATCGCCACTGGTCAGGACGTAGCTCTTTTCCTGCTCCTTTTTCGGGTCGACCTCCACGGTCCAGAAGGCCGGCAGGGAGGGACGTCGTCGGTCGCCGAGCTGGGAGAGCTTGCCCTGCAAGTCTTTGTATTGACGACGATCGGCCGCAGACATGATCTCCTCGATCTTGCCGGTGTCGATCCGCAGTACTGGAAAATAGTCGTCGGCGATTTTCTGCTCGGCCGCCGTGCGATCCTTCTCGGGCTTACGGATGACGGGCTGGACGTCAGCCGGAAGCATGGCGATGCGGTCGTCACGGAGCCTCGCCCGATACAGAGCGAGAAGGACTTCGAGCGGTTCCTCGATCGCGGCTCGCTTCCTATCGACCTCGTCAACAGCCCGTCCGGCGGCCACAACCTCGGCGGCGGTGGCGAGGGTCAATTTTCGCAAGACGAGCGGATCGAACAGCGCCTTCATCGCATAGAAGTCGCGCTGCTTGATCGGATCGTACATGTGGTCGTGGCACTTGGCGCAGCCGACTGTCAATCCCATGAACGCGGTGGAGACGGTCTCGACGGCAACGATCGAGAATTCTCGCGAGTCCTTGCCATCGCGGATGACCGCGCCCCGAGCCAGGAACCCGAGCGCGAACTGATCGTCGGGCCGGGCCTCGACGCGCGAGCGCACCCCGATGGCCGACATCTGCGTCCGCGTGGCAGACCGGTAGCCGGTCAACTGCGCCCGGACAAACTGGTCGTAGGGCAGGTCGTCGTTGAGTGCGCGGATAACCCAGTCGCGCCAGTAGTGGATGCCAGGCGCGGCGACCATCCGCTCGTCGACATCGGCATATCGCAGGATATCGAGCCAGTGTCGACCGTAGCGGACGCCGTGCTGCTCGGAGCCAAGCAACCGGTCGACCACTTTCTCGTAAGCGTCCGGCGATTCATCGTGGAGGAATGCCTCCTGCTCCTCAATCGTGGGCGGGAGACCGACTAGATCGACCGTCACGCGGCGGAGTAGCGTCAGTTTATCGGCCTGGCCTACCGGCTTGAGACCGCCGGCCTTGTACCCTTCAGCGATAAACGCGTCGATTGGGTTCGACGTCATGCTCCGCTTTGCGGAGACTAGCGGGCGGACGACCGGCTTCAATACCCAGAGGTCTTCCGCAACGTCGTCCGCCGCCCCAGCGAGCAGGGGCAGGAGGGCGACGAAACAGGCCATCCATCGGACTGTCAATCGCACGCTCGGCAGCTCCCAGGTTTAGACATCGATCGCTTCGAGGATGTCATGATAACCAGCTTCGTGGCCACGTCCTAGTCGGCCCGAGAGATGGGCGGGATGGGGATGTCAGGCTATCGAAAAGAATGCGCACGCGTCAGTCCGACAGGACCGACGAATCCTTGGGTGAAAGCGATCGAGGCATTATGGGCGAGTGTCTCCGCCATTGAGCGGAGCGGGGCCCCTCGCCTGCGGGTAGGATGGAGACGGTCCTGAATATAGGTGGTGTCCCAGGTTGTTTGAGCCTATTGGATTGACGCAACATGATGGCAGATCTCATCCTGACGCGATCGGATCTGCCGCGTCGTTCGGCTGCGGAGGTGCCATGTCCAGTAAAACCTTTCGCGGTTCTTCTGTCAGAACCGCTCATGCGAACTCCACGGCGTCCGCGATGGCGGCAATCTCTCCGTCTACGACCTCGTGGGAGGACACAGCGATATTCGCCTCCTGCGCTGCAAATCCTGTCAGGATCGGTTCTCGGCATATAAGGGGACCCCGTTCTACCAGTCCAAGCTCCTCCAAGAGAAGGTCATCGCGATCCTGGAGCACTTGGACGAAGGGGGCGGCACCCGCCATACGGCACGGCTGTGTCACGTCCATCGCGATACCGTCACCCGGCTGGCCCTGCTCGCCGGAAAGCACGCCCGGGACACCCACAACGAATTGGTCGAGCTTTCCCCCCCGAACCCGCATCCAGCTCGACGAGACGTGGGCGTTCGTGGGCAAGAAGCAGGCCCAGTGCGACCCGACCGACCTCGAACACCGCCTGGTCCTGGCGGTCGTCCCCGGGGGCCGGACGGTCGAGAACACCGAGGCGATCGTCGAGGAGATGGCCCGGCGTCTCGACCCCTCGAAGGACCTCCTTGATCACGACGAACGAGTTGCCGGCGCATGAATCGGCCATCCACAAGTCCTTCGGCGAGCCGGTCGACGAGCCCGCGCGGAGGCGGCTGGGACGGCCGCGTATCCTCCCGAAGACGACGATGCCGCCACGGGTCCGTCGATGCGACCGTCCGCAAGCAACGCGAGGGGAACCGCGTCGTGGGGGTGACCCGGGTGCTCGTCGATGGCACCAAGGCGAGCCTGAAGAAGCGGCTGAAACGGTCGAAGGTCAGCCGGACAATCAACACCTCGTTCCTATCGGTTCTCGAAGGATTGGCAGGTCCACGAGGCGATGACTTACTTCACCCTGTTTAGCGACAATTTCTGCTGTGTGTGCGGACGTTGCGGGTACGTGACGAGGAGGGGCATTGGCAGCAGCGGACGCCCTCGATGGCGGCAGGGCTGTCGGAACACCCCTGGACCCTACTGGAGTGCGTCACGCGGCCAGCCGCTCACACGTCGTAGGACACCACCTAGTTGCGTGGATTAGGAAAAATGTATGGGTCACTTGGGGGAGTCGCCAACCGCTTCAGCGCCCTCCGACAACCACCCCGAGGTGCTAGTGGATGAGTCTCTTGACCCGGCGAACGTCGTCGAGCCCCAGGAAACAGGGCTCCCTGCGGCGGTACCAGCCCCAAACAGGTTCCTCCTCGAAGATGAGGTCGCCCGATCCGCCGGTACGCTCCACAAGCTGAATTCCGTCGAGCTTCTCGGGCGGGAGGGCCAAGACTCTCGGGGCCTTTTTATGACCGGGTTCCACGATCAGGCCCAGATCCCGGATGCATTCACGGCCAATTTCACCATTGTCCGTGCCCTCTTGAAGAAGGGGCAAGGGTATGAGGAGCGGTGAAGTCTTTCCACCCCTACAAGCTGGTCCAACAGCCCAACGAGGGGGCGAGGCGGGGATCATGACGGAGGTCAGAAATCGGAAGATCCCGGCGTTTCTGTTCGTGAACAATCGCCTGGAGGGCAATGCACCGGGGACGATCGAGGCGGTTGTCGAGAAGTTTTGGCGAAGTACGTAGTCCTGATTTTCCAATACCGGACGTCCCGCCTACCCCTTGGACGACTGGATGACCGCCCGATTTCGCATCGGAAATCTGATAATTGTCGCCCTGGAGGCCATGTTCCTGGGTTACTTCGCCCCGGAACTCCGGGCCTTCGATCAGGACGCCCTGGTCATCTTCCAGGTCTCGGGTCGCAAGGGCATCGACTCCTGCCACGTCTTTCAACAGCGGGAGCGGCGTGACCTGACCCCTGCTCACAAAATCTACTACGGGCTCGACCACAAGGGGGCGCAAGGTGCGGTGGCGGACGTCCTGGCGACGTTGGTTATCCTCGACGCCCAGGTCTCCCAGTACGACCTGCCCCAGACGATCGATAGGCTGCACGAGCACTGCACGGACCCCAAGGCGCTGGATCCGAGCGGGATGTTCGGAGAGCTGGAGGTTTCCCACTCGGGGATCGACGATGAGCGGATTCTCCCCTGCTGAGGGTAAGCAAGGGTCCCATTAGAGAACTCAATCTCCGTTGGTGCCGAACCGAGGGGATGATGCCGGACATCAAACGGGCCAAAAAGAAAGACCCACAAACCGAAAAGTTTGCGGGTCCTGTTCATAACAACGAAGATCAGCAAACCGACCGATCTGGTACAGGACCGATCGTCCACAACTCGTTGTCTTGCTTCGATTGAAAAGTCGGGGCGACAGGATTCGAACCTGCGACCTCTAGACCCCCAGTCTAGCGCGCTAGCCAAACTGCGCTACGCCCCGTGTTGTTCACTGTTGCTTCCAACAGAGTACAACGGCAGATTGTAAGATCTCAGCTCAAACTGTCAAGGCATCTTCTCGATTAGGGGCGGAGTCGAACGTCATTTTGACAGCTAAAGAGACGTCTGAAGACAGATTTCGATCGCATTGGACATTGTCCATTAATCTCGGCGGGAACGGTTCTGTCTTTCATTGAGAACCTCCGGCCTGCTTGTGGAACCTTTGGGAGAGCCGCTAGCATGTGAGGATCTTCAATCAGACGGCCAACGGCAGGTCGTCGATGACATATAAGAAACGGGCTAAGGTGAGTGCCTATGTCTACCGAACAGAATCCGCCATCGATGCGATCCGACACCATCAAACGCGGCGACTCCCGGGCCGCCCATCGCAGCCTACTGAGGGCGACGGGGGTCGGGGAGGGGGACTGGAACAAGCCGTTCATCGCGATTTGCAATAGTCATATTGATATCATCCCTGGACACGTCCATCTCCAGGCCGTCGGGAACTACGTCAAAGAGTGCGTCCGGGCAGCGGGCGGCGTGCCGTTCATCTTCAACACGATCGGCGTTGATGACGGTATCGCGATGGGGCACGCGGGGATGAAATACTCCTTGCCTTCTCGCGAGATCATTGCCGATAGCGTCGAGACAGTCATCGAGGCCCACCGGTTCGACGGGATGATCTGCATCCCGAACTGCGACAAGATTGTTCCTGGCATGTTCATGGGCGCGATGCGTTGCAATATTCCGACCGTCTTCGTCTCGGGCGGGCCGATGGAGGCGGGGGAGACTGCGGACGGCAAACCGATCGACCTTATCGATGCGTTTGTCGCCGGGGTGAAGCGGCAAAGCGGCCAGATTTCGGCAGAGGAACTGGAGGAGATCGAGAAGGCCGCCTGCCCGACGTGCGGAAGTTGTTCGGGCATGTTCACCGCGAATAGCATGAATTGCCTCGCCGAGGCTCTGGGAATGGCCCTGCCTGGCAACGGCACGATTTTGGCGACTTCCGCCGATCGAAAGACGCTCTACAATGCCGCAGCGCAGCGGGTCGTCCTGATGGCAAAGGACTTCGGACGCCTCGGGGAGGGGCATGGGCTCACACCGCGCGAGATCGCCACCAAGGAGGCGTTCGACAACGCGATGATCCTCGACATGGCGATGGGGGGTAGCACGAACACCGTGCTTCATATCCTGGCGATCGCCCACGAGGCGGGCGTGCCGTTCACCCTTGACGATATTCGGGCGTTGAGCCACAAAACCCCCAACGTGTGCAAGGTCTCGCCGTCGAGTAGCTATCATATTCAGGATGTGGCCCGGGCTGGTGGTATCCACACGATCCTCGGGGAAATCACGAGGTGTCGTCCCGGGCTGCTCAAGCTCGATTGCCCCACTGTTACCGGCAAGACGCTCGGCCAGAACATCCTCGAATACGACATCCGGTCGAATCAGACGGTCGACGCGGCCAAGCTGTTAAGCCGGGTCCGCGCGGGCAAGGAGCGGTCGAGCGAGGCTTGGACTGTGCCGAGCGTCGCCAGAGGCGGGACCGGCGTCGAGTCACTCGCGGTTCTGGAGTCCGAAGGGGAGGAATCGACAACGGGACGGGATACGGACGGTTTCGATCCCTTCGACGTCATCCGGACCGGCGACCATGCCTATTCGCAGGAGGGTGGGTTGTCGATCCTCTACGGCAACCTGGCCCCCAACGGCGCGGTTGTGAAGACAGCGGGGGTCGATCCGAAGATGCTCCGCCACACCGGTCCGGCCGTGATTTTCGAGAGCGAGATCGACGCCTATAACGGGATCGTCTTCGGCAAGGTCAAAGAGGGCGATGTCGTCGTCATCCGTTACGAAGGACCCAAGGGTGGTCCCGGGATGCAAGAAATGCTCGCGCCGACGACCGCCATCAAGGGAGTCGGGCTGGGGGACAAGTGCGCGCTCGTGACCGACGGCCGCTTCTCGGGCGGGACGGCCGGGGCATCGATCGGGCATGTCAGCCCCGAGGCGGCTGTTGGAGGGCCGATTGCCCTGGTCCGCGAGGGAGATGTGGTCGAGATTGACATACCCGCCGGGAGGCTCAATGTCCAGATTTCGGACGAGGAGCTGGCCATCCGTCGGGCATCTTGGATTCCTCCCGCGCCGAAGCATACACGCGGCTATCTGGCCCGTTATGCCAAGCTGGCCACCAGCGCGGACACCGGTGCGATCTTGAAGTGGGATTGAGCGCAACTAACCGCTCACAAAGCTCCCTCTCGTGGGGAGGGGGAGCTTTGTGAGCCGCTCTATATCAACCTCTAAACGTCGATGCCAAGCCGATAGCGCAATTCTTCAAACTGCTCGCGGTAGACGTCGTCGGTCGAGTGGAGATGCTCAGCCTCGGAGATGAACTTGAGAGTGTCGTCGCGTTTGAGACCGAAGTCTTTGAGGACTTCTTCAAACGGTTCAAGATCTTGGGCATAGACGAAGAGCAACTTGTGCTCGTCGAACTGCACCTCCATCGGGCCGTGCGGATTGAGAGCGGCGAGGCCGGTACAGCCGTCATTCAGAAGAAGCGTCTCGTAGTCGTAGAGTGTGCTCTTGAGGATGACCGTGTCGATGTGCTCGCGATAGAGATCTGAGTGCGACCCGGGTTCGGTCTCGTGGGACGACTCCATGACGACATCGACCTCATCGCCCAGAGGCGTGAGCAGGTCTATGAGGACGTCGAAGAGGCGTTCCGAAGAGACCGAGGCTGCAAGCACGGGCATTGTCGAGCCCGTCTCAGGGTCGCGATAGACGTCACGGCGGTAGCCCTCTCGCGGGACGACTTCGAGGCCGTAAGAGGGTCGCACGGCGTCAGTCAGCGCGAAATTTCCATAACGACCGACGCGGAGATGAGCATCCAACTGCTCTTGGTTGAGGTCATCAAAACTTGTACGGGGCATACGACTCGTATTGGTGCGAAGCACCCGCTCGAGGAAGCGTTGAAACAAGCTCATGGGAAAGGGACCCCTCCTACCGCAACGATACAGATGGGATGATTGCAAGGAACCTCGGTCACCGCGTCGGACGTCGTTAGAAACGGATCAACCCTTGCGGGCAGATCGATCCCCAACCTGAGCCATCCCAAGGACCCGCCCGACACCGCGCCCGTGGGGCCTAGACCCACCTCGGGGACGGTCGCCTTTCCGTTGGCACCGCTTCAATGTCGCTCTTCAATATATAACACGCTCGCCGAAAGAAACCCGCTCAGGGTGCAAAACAAAGTGGAGATAAATCAGAGGGCGGGCCGATGGAGAGATGAAAGAAGAGTCTCATTCCTTGAATTGTCGTGAACGACCCCGTTGGTGTGGAACGCTAGGCAGAGAGCAACCTCCGTGCCTAATCCCACGTGAGAGTGTCTCGTGGTTCGCCTGGACGGTGTCTCGCCTGGACTTGAATCTTTTTCTCCTAAATTGCGACGCGCCGGCTGAGGCGTCGTCCTTACAACTCTTAGTACCCTATTTTGTAGATCCACCGTTCGAGCACGAGAAGGGTAGACGCTTTTTTTCGACTCAATGATTCGAGAATTCAACTCTCGCGCCCACTCTGAGGATTGATGCTGGGGAATACGGGCGAAGTCGGTTGTTTCTCGATGATGCTCGATCCCGCAGTCGTCGCCTCTATCGTCAAGGGTTGCTATACTGGCCGAAAGTGAGGTTGTGAGGGGACTGCGGTGCAACCCCCCCACGTACCGGACACCTGGGGATCGCATTGTCATGGCCATCGATCGAGTTATTACTTTTCTCGACGCCCATCGAAGCGTCTTTGAAGAACAGCTCAAGACGCTTCTCCGCATCCCGAGCGTCAGCGCTCAGTCCGAGCGAGATAATGATACCCGCGCCGCGGCCGAATTCGTCCGAAAAGACCTGGCGACGATCGGATTGAACGAAGTCGCCCTCATCGAGACGAAACGACATCCCCTCGTTTACGCCGAGTGGCTCGACGCCCCGGGCCAACCGACGATCTTGATCTACGGTCATTACGACGTCCAACCGGCGGAGCCCCTTGAACCTTGGAATCAGCCTGACCCGTTTGAGCCGGTAATCCGAGATGGAAACATTTACGCCCGAGGCGCGACAGACGACAAAGGCCAAATGTTCACCCATCTCAAGGCACTTGAAGGCTGGATGAAGACGGTCGGCTCGCTGCCGATCAACGTCAAGGTGCTGATCGAGGGGGAGGAGGAGATCGGCGGCAAGAACCTGGAGATATTTGTCGCCGAGAATCGAGAAAAGCTCGCCTGCGACTACGTGGTGATCTCCGACACCAGCCAGTTCGCTCTCGGCCTGCCCGCGATCACATACGGTCTTAAGGGCCTTGCCTACTTCGAATTGATCGTCCACGGCGCGAAGACAGACCTCCACTCGGGGATGTTCGGAGGGGCGGTCGCCAACCCCCTCAACGTCCTGGCGACGATCCTTGCCAGCCTCATGGGACCGGACGGCAAGGTCCGCATCGAAGGGTTCTACGACCCCGTCCGACCGCTCCTGGATTGGGAACGCGCTGACTTCGCCAAGCTCCCGTTCTCCGAAGCGGAGTTTCAGGCAAAACTCGGTGTGACCTCGCTGGTCGGTGAGGAGGGTTACACCACCCTCGAACGCAAGTGGGCCAGGCCAACCTGCGACGTGCATGGGCTTTACGGGGGATATTCGGGCGAAGGCCCCAAGACGGTCCTTCCTTGCAAGGCCGGTGCGAAGCTCAGCTTCCGGCTCGTCCCAGACCAAGACCCGCTCGCCGTCGCCGAGCAGTTCAAGGCGCATGTGGCGAAGGTCTGCCCGCCTGGCGTGACCTATGAGATCAAAGAGCATCACGGTGCCCCCGCCGTGCTCGTGGGTGTGGACAGTCCTGGCGTGCATGCGGCCGTCCGCGCCATAGAGGCGGGGTTTGGCACCCGGCCCATTTTCATGCGGGAGGGAGGGTCGATCCCCGTCGTCGGACTCTTCAAGACGCAACTCGGGGTCGACACCCTGCTCCTCGGCTGGGGTCAGGATGACGACAACCTCCACGGGCCAAACGAGAAGTTCTCCCTCGACGACTTCCATCGGGGAATCAAGGCAAGTGCCCACCTGCTGGCGGAGTTCACGAGAGACTGAGTGAATCGACCGGAGACTGGTACAATGATGACCTTGAGCCCGATCGAGCGAGCCGTGCTCAGTGCGACCGCGAAAGGTCCCGAAACGTTCGAGGTGATCTATCAGAATCTCCATGCGGCCCCGACGGCGACACCGCTCGCCGATACGGCTGAGGCCGTACAATCCCTAATCCAGAAGGGGCTATTGGAACTCCTTCCTGATCCGATCAAAATCTCCTCTTCGGCCGGCGTCTCGCTTGATGCGATTCCCATCTGGAGGGCTCCGATCGAGGCGACATCGCGCGGACGCGAGGTATTATCGGAGTTGCGTCCGAGTGGTGCGGCTTGGCCGAGGGGAGAACGAGCGAGGTTGGGCATGTTCGAGGGGCAGTTGGCAGATATTCCCATCGAAGTCTTCAAAGAAAATCGACGAGAGATGTCGCCTCGATATTCCCGAGAATTGACCGATGAGTGAGGTTGTCGCCGACACGCATGCGATCGTCTGGTTTCTCCATTTCCCTACTCGTCTCTCTCGCCCGGCGACGGCCGCATTGGACGCGGCCTCCAGAGGCAGGATCTACATATCCGCGATCACACTCGTAGAGATCGCTTATCTTGTCGAAAAGGGTCGGCTCGCCGAAATCGTCTTCGATCAGTTGAGCGAAGCCGTGGATGACCCGGCAAGCGGTATTATCGCGGTGCCGGTTACGGTGGGGATATCCCGTTCTCTCCGAAGCATCTCGCGAAAGCTCATTCCAGATATGCCCGATCGGATCATCGCGGCGACCGCGCTCCATATGGGGCTTTCCCTGGTAACGGCCGATTCCCAGATTCAATCGTCGGGCATCGCGACCATTTGGTGAAGGTAGGATTCATGCTCGACTTGAGATTTGTCGTCGACCACGCGGACGAGGTGAAGGCTAACTGCCGGAACCGCAACGCTCCCATCGGGTTGGAGGACGCAATTGATTATATTAAACACGTCGAGGCCCAACGACGAGGAATATTATTTGATCTAGAAGATCTACGCCGACAGCAGAATATCAATGCGCAAGCGATGAGCAAGGAGAAAGATCCGGAGCAGCGCAGCACTTATATTGCAGAAGGCAAGCGTCTTAAAACAGAGATCGTTGGGATGGAAGCCGGTCTTACGCCCATTGACACTCGCCTCCGGGCAGAATTGAATCGCCTCCCCAACCTCACCCACCCCGACACCCCGATTGCTCCGACAGAAGATGGGAGCGTCGAGCTGCGAAAGGTGGGAACGCCCCGGGTGTTCGACTTCAAGGCGAAGGACCACGTCGAGATCGGCAAGGTCCTCGACCTGATCGACTTCGAGGCCGGCGGTAAGGTGTCGGGAACCGGTTTCTACTTCCTCAAGAATGACGCGGTGCTGCTCGAACTGGCCCTCCAGATGTTCGCGATCCGCAAGCTCGTGGCAAACGGATTCACGCCGATCATCACGCCCGACCTGGCACGCGTGTCCATTCTCGAAGGGATCGGATTCAACCCACGCGGGGCCGAGACCCAGATCTATTCGGTCGCGGACACCGAACTCTGCCTTATCGGGACCGCCGAGATCACCCTGGGCGGGATGCACGCCGATGAGATTATCGACGAGGCCAAGCTCCCGCTCAAATACGTCGGCCTCTCGCACTGCTTCCGGACCGAGGCGGGCGCGGCAGGGAGGGCGAGCCGAGGGCTCTATCGGGTCCACCAGTTCACCAAGATCGAGATGTTTGCCTTCACCGAGGGTTCGCTCGAAGCCTCGGGGGCGATGCACTTGGAGCTGTTGCGGATCGAGGAAGAGATTTTCACCGAGTTGGGCATCCCCTATCGTGTGCTCGACATCTGCTCGGGCGACCTCGGCGGCCCGGCCTATCGCAAGTTTGACCTCGAAGCCTGGATGCCTGGTCGAGGCGCGTCGGGCGAATACGGTGAGGTGACGAGCACCTCTGACTGCACCGATTATCAGGCCAGACGCCTCAACATTCGTTACAAGCCGACCGGCCAAAAGGGGACGCGATTCGTCCACACGCTGAACGGCACGGCTGTCGCCCTCAGCAGGGCGATGATCGCGGTCCTAGAGAATTATCAGAGGGCCGATGGCCTCGTCGACGTGCCCGCCGTCCTTCGCCCCTTTATGGGTAAGGACGTCATCGGAGCGACCGTTTAAGACAGTTCAAGGCGAACGCAGACCGAATAGGACGAGTCTGGCTCTTGCAAAAAAGTCGACTCGCCCGGAGATAGATAGAGTGCCGATCAACTCGACCCCGATCGATTGCTTATGAAGAGTCCTGACCTTTACTCCACCAGGTTTCCCCTCCAGGAGAACGGCTGATGCTGCGAAACCCGCTGCTCGTGCCCGACCTCCGGGAATTGATTCAGGCAGGCGAGATCGCCGCCATCCGCGACTTCTTCGCCGACCAGCACCCTGCGCACGTCGCAGAGGTGATCGAGGATATGGACGAGGACGAGGGGGACACCATCCTGGCCGTCCTGCCCGACCGCCTCCAGTCGTCGGTAATGAGCTATGTCGATCCCGAACGGCAGGTTCGGGTCGTCGAGCCGATGGACCCGGTCAAGGCCGCCGCTCTGCTGCACTTGATGTCGCACGACGACCGCGCTGACCTCGTCAACCGACTGGACGAAGATCGCGTCGACCAGATCCTCCGCCACCTCGCGCAGGCTGAGCGTGAAGACATCCGTCGCCTCGCCAGCTACGAGGAGGGGACTGCGGGTGCGGTCATGACGACCGACTATGCAACTCTCAACCCGAACCTCACGGTGCGAGAGGCCCTCGATCGACTCCGCCACGAGGCACCCGACCGCGAGACGATCGACTACAGCTTCGTCGTCGACCCTGGGCACAGGCTCCTGGGCATCGTTCCGCTCAAACGCCTCATCATGGCGAGCCCGAGGGCGCGGGTCGACGAGATCATGCAGCTGGACATGATCGTCGGGCGGGTCGACGAAGACCAGGAATCGGTCGCCCGCAAGATCGACAAGTATGACCTCTACGCGATCCCGGTTCTTGACGCCTCAGACATGCTCGTCGGGATTGTCACGCACGACGACGCGATGGACATCCTCCGTCGCGAGCAGACGGAAGACATCCTCGCCTTCGGCGGCGTCGCCACCGATGCCGAGGCCGACGACGAGCCCTACTGGCAGGGGAAGCTGATCGGGGTCGTCCGTCGCCGGATCAACTGGTTGCTGATGCTCTTCCTTGCCGAGTCGTTCACAGGCAACGTGCTCCGGTTCTTCCAGGGGGTCGAGAAGTCGATGCCCGACCTCAGCCTGTACGTCCCGCTCCTGATCGGGACTGGTGGCAACGCTGGGAGCCAGACGGTCAGCACGATCATCCGAGGGCTCGCTCTCGGCGAGGTCATGCCGAATCAGGTCTTTCGCGTCCTCCGCAGGGAACTTCTCACGGGGCTGATGCTGGGCACGATCCTGGGAATCCTGGGCTTTTTCTACGCGTGGATTTTTCGCGGTCAGAACCGGCCGTTCTCGGCGGTGATCGGGATGACGATCCTCTGCATCTGCCTCTGGGCGAACAGTGTCGGCGCTGTCGTCCCGATCCTCGCGAGGAAGTTCGGCATCGACCCCGCCGTCGTCTCGGCCCCGCTTATCACCACGCTCGTCGACGCGACTGGCCTCGTGATCTACTTTACGATCGCCAAGATGGTCCTGAGAATCTGATACCCCGCGATGGCAACACTGCCGCCACCTGCCGGTGATGACCGTACGATCGTCGAACGGGGCGGCGAGTGGCCTGACTTCGTCGGACGCCGGGGCGTGACTCGCGGCGAAATTCGCCGATGTTTGCTGTCCCGTTTCATTTGCGGCCCCGTCCCATAAGATAGAAGAATGGGTTGTCATCGCTGGTTGCCTCATCCAGGTGTGTTGCCCCACGAGGTTGCCTGCCAAGGGGCGAGGGGAGGGTTTATATGAAGCGTCGCGCTTTTACACTCATCGAACTGCTGGTCGTGATCGCCATCATCGGCGTCTTGGTCGCGTTGCTGTTGCCGGCCGTTCAGGGGGCCCGCGAGGCGGGTCGAGCCACGCAGTGCAAGAACAATATGAAGCAACTTGCTCTCGCGATCCAGTCGTATCATACGGTCCGAAACGTCTTACCGATGAGCAACACGGCAGGGGTAGGTCACGGCAACAACCATAGCGTCTTCACCCTCTTGCTCCCTTTCATCGAACAGGAACCGCTGTACCGGGCCTATAACTTCAGCGTCGAAAATTATGATCCCGCCAACTCGACGGCCGTGACCACCGTGCTCGCAACGCTGCTCTGTCCTTCGACACCGTTGCCGATCCCTCGGCGGAACGCCTCGCAGGTCATCGTGCTCTCACCCCCCGGCGGGACTTATCCGGGCACCTCGACATTTTCAGTCAATCACTACGGGGCCAACTGGGGTGGTGTCCGGCCCGCACCCAATGCCGATCCTCGGGCCGATTTCGGTACGAATAACGGCAGCTTCCGGGGCGTGATGATGACCGTGCAGAGCGTCATCCCCAACGGCAAGGGGGTTGCGAAGTGCTACCGGATCGAGCAGATCGCCGACGGCTCTTCCAACACCATTGCCTTTGGCGAGAAGCGTGACGGCTTTGGCTGGGCCGTCGGCGGCTTCGGGGGCAGCGAGTTCGACGTCTGGACCTCTCCCACTTACCTCGACCCGACCCCGAATACCCCCTGGTATCCCGTCTACACCGGGTCGTTCCATCCCGCTGGTGCCCACTTCGCCTTCTGCGACGGCTCCGTAAGGTTGCTCAAGTCGGGGATGAACAAGACGATCTACTACGCCCTCATCACCCGAGACGGCAAGGAAGTCGTCAGTTCCGACTCCTACTGAATCCTCAACTCACCCGCCGGGAGCCTCGTTGATCATGCCTCGAACAGCATCCATCATCGCCATTATCGCCATGATCGTCGGCAGTCCGCTCCGTGCGGCAGATGAGCCGAAGCTGAAGGTCTCTGTGGCCAATGACATCGTCTACTCCAAGGTCGGCCCGACTGAGTTAAAGCTCGACATGGCCCGGCCCGCCGAAGGGGATGGTCCTTTCCCCGCTGTACTGGTGATCCACGGAGGCGGGTGGCGGGCGGGCAATAAGGCGGACAACCGGCCTGCGCTGGCCGAGTTCGCCCGTCGAGGGTATGTCGCGATCTCGCCTCAATATCGCTTCTGCCCGAAAGAGACGTTCCCCGCACAGGTCCATGACGTCAAGGCGGCTGTGCGCTGGCTTCGCTCTCATAAAGACGAATACAAGATCGACGCCGATCATATCGGCGCGACCGGCTTCTCGGCCGGGGGGCACCTCGCCCTCATGCTCGGCGTCACCGGCCCCAAGGACGGGCTCGAAGGCGACGTGCCCGCCGACGCTCCGAGCTCGAGAGTTCAGGCGGTCGTCAACTACTTCGGCCCGACCGACCTCGCGGCATCTGACATCCCCGACGTGTCGAAACCGCTTGTGAGAGACTTCATCGGCGGTACGCCCTCGGAGAAGTCCGACGCGGTGTCCAAGGCCTCTCCCTTGACTCACGTCAACGCCGGAGACGCCCCGATCCTCACGTTTCAGGGGACCAAAGACCCGCTCGTTCCCTACACCCAGGCCACCAAGCTGACCGACGCGATGGCGAAGGCGGGCGTGGCGGGCCGGACCGAGATGATTGTCGGGGCAGGGCACGGCTGGGGAGGCGAGGAGATGGTTCGCACCTTCGGGGAGACCGTCGCCTTCTTCGATCGCTATCTCAAGCCCAAGTCCGCCAAGTAGGAAGCCCCTCATGACTTCGTCCGTTTTCCTCGTCTTGCTAGGACTCTCGGCTGGCCCCATCGTGACCGTCCGGGTCGACGCGAAGCCCCGCCATGCGATCAGCCCGTTCATCTATGGGGTGTCCGCTGTCTCTCCCGAGAAGGCGAAGGAACTCGGGCTGACGACCGTTCGCTGGGGCGGGAATCGGACATCCCGGTTCAACTGGAAGGCCCAGGCCGACAACGCGGGGTCCGACTGGTTCTTCCTCAACGGAAAGGCCGGTTCTTGGGCCGACTTCATCGCCGGAGATCGTCGAGCTGGGCTGTCGAGCTATCTCACGGTCCCTATGCTCCCCTGGGTCGCAAAAGGGGCAGAGGGCTGGAGCTTCTCCGTCGCGAAATACGGCCCTCAGCAGAAGGCCGAGTCCTATGTGGCCGATCGCGGCAACGGGCTGAGACCGGACGGCACGCCGATCACAGGCAACGACCCGCGCGATAGTTCGGTCGCCTCGACGCCCGCCTTTCAGGCTGACGGGATCAAGTCGCTGAAGCTGCCGACGAGCGGCCCGCCTCGGCTGTATGGCCTCGACAACGAGCCGATGCTCTGGAATCACACACATCGGGATGTCCACCCCGAGCCGCCCTCGTATGACGAGGTGTTCGCCCGGGGCAGAGATATGGCGATCGCGATCAAAAAGGTTGACCCGCTGGCCCTGGTCGCCGGCCCGTGTAGCTGGGGATGGACCGACCTGACCTTCTCCTCGCTCGACGAGGGCAAAGACCGCTACGCGACCCATGCCGACAATGTCGCCCACGGGAACCAGCCATTCCTCGCCTGGTATCTGGCCCAGATGAAGGCGGCGTCGGCCCGATCGGGGATGCGCCTGCTCGACGCGGTCGACGTCCACTTCTATCCCCAAGGTCAAGCCGACGGCCAGCCGGTCTTCGGCGGCACGACACCCTCAGACGCGATGCGGTCTCTCCGCCTCCGTTCGACGCGCGGGTTGTGGGATAAGACCTACAGGGATGAGAGTTGGATTGGAGAGCCCGTCGCCTTGATCCCCCGGGTTCGCGCCTGGGTTGACGCCAACTATCCGGGGACCAAGATCGCCATAGGCGAGTATAGCTGGGGCGGCGACGACGACGCGAGCGGCGCTGTGGCTCAGGCGGAGGTCCTCGGGATCTTCGCCAGGGAACGAGTGGACTACGCCTACTTCTGGGCGGGCCTCAGCGGAGTCCAGCGGTTCGCCTTCCAACTCTACGGCAACCCCGACGGCCGCCACAAAGGCTTCGGCTCGACCTATCTCGACGCCCGGTCTGACGCCCCCGACCGCGTCTCGGCCTTCGCTGCCCTCCGCGACGACGGCGCGACGACGATCGTGCTCGTGAACAGAGACCTGAAGGCCCCGGCCGAAGTCCGACTCGCATTGGCGACGGCCCCCGTATCGGGCGAATTGTTCCGTCTGCCGAATCCGCCCGGTCCGATCCGGCGCGAGTCGTGGGCCGCCAAGGCAGGGACGTTGACAGTCACCCTGCAACCCCTCACGGCGAGCCTGGTCGTCATTCCCAAGGCGAAGCCCTGACTCCATCCTGTCTTGATTCGCGATGCCCCGGTGGTGACACTGGATAGGGACCGATCCGCGACCACCTCCCCGGGGCTTTTCGCTTGCAAGCCGACCGCCGCTGGACTCTCCGCGCCCTGGGTCTTGCCGTCGCGATGACGACCTTCGCCCTGATGCTTGCGACCGAGCCCAGACTCGCCATCGTCTGGGACGAGGGCTACACCCTCGGTCGCGAGAACCGGATTCGCCTCTGGTTTCGGGCGATCAAAGACCCCGCCCGGTTCGCCGCGACTTGGGTCCCGCCCATCGTCGAACTGGTCCAGCAAGACCAGAAGCCGCCACGCGCCGATCAGATCGACAGCCGGGCCAAGCTCTTTCAGCCGCCGGTCGTCGCCTGGTTCTGGCCGTTCGCCCGTGAGGAGCCGCACGGTCACCCGCCGTTTTACGCCTTGGTCGGCCTGATCGGCGACCTTATCGTGCCGTCATGGGCCGACCTCCCGCGCGCCCGGTTCGGGCCGATCCTCGTGTTCAGCCTCACGGCGGGATGTCTCTTTGCCTTCGTCGTCCGACGATGGGGCGTCTGGCCGGGCGTGGCGTCGGCCGGGGCCTGGGTGCTCCAACCCCATCTCTTCGGACATGCCCACTACGCCGCCTATGACGCCTTGCTCACCTGCCTGTGGGTCGACGCCATCATGGCGTTTTGGATCGCGATCGAGATCGATTCCGGGAGCACGCTCCGGACGGGGCCGAGGTGGGGCTGGGCGATCCTGCTCGGGGTGCTCTTCGGCTGGGCGGCGGAGACGAAGCTCACCGGCTGGTTCCTCCCCTTGCCGTTCCTGGCGTGGGCTGTCCTGTATCGGTCGAAATCGGCGTGGAAGGTCGCTCTCATCGCCGCGCCGGTGGCCTTGGTCACGCTCTACCTTTTCAATCCCGGTTGGTGGACCGACCCGATTGGAGGCGTCGAGCGGTTCTTGCGGTCGAACCTGACACGAGGCCGCTCGATCCCGATCCCGGTTCAATTCCTGGGAACGATCTACAAGACGCCGGTCGAGTCACTCCCCTGGTACAACACTCTGGTTTGGACCGTTATGGCCACGCCTGTGGGGTTCCTGGCCCTGGCGATCGTCGGCTCGGTGCGGTCGCTTCGTCGAGCGAAGGCCGAGCCGTTGGGCCTCCTCCTTCTGGGACATTGGGCCTTCCTTCTGATCCTCCGCGCCCTGCCGCACACGCCGGGACACGACGGAGTCCGTCTCTTCCTGCCGGCCTTCGGTGTCCTGACGCTTCTGGCGGGGCAGGGGACGGCGTGGGTCTTGGAGTGGTCGAGACGGTGGGGACGGATTGTCGTCGGGGCGGCTATCGTCGAGGGTGTTGCCAGCGTCGCCCTCATGATGCCGGTGCCACTCTCCTACTATAGCCCGATCGTGGGAGGGCTTCCCGGCGCGACTAGGCTTGGCATGGAGCCCACCTTCTATTGGGACGCACTCGGCGACGAAGCCCTTCATTTCCTCAACGCTCAGACCGTCCCTGGTCAGGTTGTCCAGTTCGCCACCTTCCCGCACTCGTTCCTCTACCTCCGCCAGACCGGCCGGCTGACAGCCCCAATCGCGCCGATCGATCGGGGTCTCAGGGCCTGGTACGTCCTCCAGAACCGCCCCGGCGCGATGCGGCCTGAAGAGCGGGCTCTGGTCGAATCGAGTCATGCAGCCTATGTCTACCGCAAGCTTGGCGTACCCCTCGTCTGGATCATTCCCGCGAACCCTCCGGGGCCGCCATGACCGAGCCTGAATCCACCGACACGACGGTCCCTCGGCCTCGCCTTGCCCGCGCCTGGATTGCGCCGACGGTCGTCTTCATGCTCGGTCTTCTCGCCCTCGTGCCGACGACCGGCGACATCGGCCTGACCTGGGACGAGCCGTCGTATCGCTATAGCCAGATCCTCTCCGAACAGTGGTGGACCGAGCTGGCCCACGCGCAGACCGTCGAGACTCTTACACAGGTCTTCGAGCCTGATTCCCTGCTCTATTACTGGCCCTACGGCCGATTCGGCATCAACTTCCATCCGCCGCTCGCAGGCCAGTTGAACCTGCTGACATACGAGATTTTCGGCCGGTGGATGAAGGACATTCCCGCACGCAGGATGGCGTCGGTCATCGAGTTCGCCCTGACCTTGGTGATCCTCTACCAGTTCCTCGCGCGTCGATACGGAGGCTGGGTTGGCGGCATTGCTGCGGGCTCGCTGCTGCTCATGCCCCGGCTCTACGGGGACGCTCACATCGCGGGCACCGACATGCCCGGCCTCCTCCTCTGGGCCGCGACGGCGGTCGCTTTCTGGAAGGGGCTGCACGACCCGCATGCGCGTCGGTGGCGGGTGGCGGTTGGGATTCTCCTCGGCCTGGGATTCGTCGAGAAGATGGGCACGGTCATGGTCGCGATCCCGCTCCTCGTCTGGCTGACCTTTGGTGTTGTCCGGCGGCGTCCCACTCGGGCCGACTGGCTCGACGGGCTCGTCACCTCCACTGCGATGCTCATCCCTCTCGGCCTGGCTTATGTCGAGATCAACCGGCTGAGCGAAGGGTTCTTCGGACTCCAGAGGGCGTCAGGCGTGCCCGAGTCCAACGTCTCACTCGCTCGTGTGAACCTGTTCACAGAGCACCCTGTCGCGCATCTGCCTGCCTGGATCTTGCTCGTTCCGCTCGGGGTCTGGTGCGTCCGCAGGCTCCTCGGCCGAGTCTTTCGGGGGAGTCGAATCTGGGGCATCGAACGGCCCGGGCTGGAGACGTTGACGGCCATGCTCGCATTCGGCCCGGTCGTCGCCTGGTTCGGCAACCCCGCGTGGTGGCGGGAGACCCTGCCGAGGCTCGCCCACTATTACTCGCTCAACGCGGGCCGTCGCGGGGCCTTGCCAGACATCTTCAATCTCTATTTCGGTCAGGTCTACGAGTATAGCCTCCCCTGGCATAACGCCTGGGTGCTGATCGCGATCACGGTCCCGGTCGGCATCTTGCTGGCGTCGGTTATTGGCATTCTGACAAGCCTGTCCCGGTCGAGACGAGATCGGGTGCCCCTCTACTTCCTGCTTCATCTGGCGACGTGGCCGATTCTGCGGATGCTGCCGACACCTGCCCACGACGGCGTCCGCCTCTTCTTGCCGACCTTCTTCTTTCTCGCCGGGTTCGCCGGATGGGGCGTTGTCTGGATCGCCGATCGGGTCGGGAGATCGCCGCGCGGCAGTCTCGTCGCGAGGGCTGTCCTGTCCCTCGTCGTGCTGGCTCCAGCCGCCTGGGGGCTGATCCGCGTTCACCCTTTTGAGCTGTCTTATTACAACGAATGGATCGGTGGGCCGAGAGGGGCCTGGACGCGCGGGTTCGAACTCTCCTACTGGTATGAGGCGTTCGATCGCGAGACCCTTGCCGACCTGAACCGAATCCTCCCCGACGGGACCGCGATCGATACCCTTAACGAGTTGACCAGACCTCCAACGTTCGGCTGTCTCCAGGAATTGGGCGAACTCAAGCCTTCCCTGATGATCGCCTCGCTCGACCCGAAACAATTCCCGTCGGTCTGGATCGTCCCCCCCGGCTCGAAGGTCGCGACCCCCGTCCACCACGACTTTGCCATGTGGATCTTGACGCATGACTCCAAGGCCACGCCGTTGACGCGACTCGCCTTCGCAATGACGCCGCTCTATGAACGTCGCCCACGCCAGCTAGGCGGGGCCAGGGTCGTGACGGTCCTCGCGCCCGAGACGGTCAGGTGGGCCTGGGCCCTCGAATTGCTGACCGACCCCGGTCTCGATTCGATCGCCGGTGAGGCCCCCGCCGCGCCGGGATGGGTCCGGTCGTATGTGCCCCCATTGGCCCGATTCTGGGGGGACGGAGTGACCCGATCGAAGCGGCTTCGCGTGAACGAGCCGATCGTCGACTGGGCGGAGAACGACCCGAAAACGCTGCGCCTGGCGGTCGCCGCGCTCACCGGGCTTTCGCCCAGTTCCCCGACCTCAGACGCCGAACGGCTTCGCGCCCTGCTCACCCGCCGCAATCATCCCGATGGTGCGGCCCGGCTCGCCTCGCTGCTTAACGCCGATCCGAAGGCCCTCGACGCCGCGGTCGAGATCCTCATCGCACACCCCCGCGACGTTCGGACGGTGCTGACCCGCTATGGCTATACCGACCCGTCGGCCATCGGCGGTCCGCTCGATCGCGACCTGTTCACGAACAAGGGTCGCTGATCGGATGCCGCGATTCACGCTCTCGATCGGCGTCTCGATCGTGGGCGGTTTACCAACGCCAGAGCGCTGTGCCCCAGTTCAAACCTGCCCCGAAGCCGGAGGTCAGAATCAGGTCGCCGCGCTCGACCTGCCCGTCCTCGATGAGCTCATCGAGGGCGATCGGGATCGACCCGCCGGACGTGTTCCCATAACGTTCGAGGTTCTTGTAGACGACCTCGCGAGGAAATCCGAGGACGTCGCTGGCCGAGTGGATGATACGGATATTGGCCTGGTGAGGGATGAACCAACGGATGTCTTTGACACCCACCTTGGCCTTCGCCATGACCGTCGTTGACGAGTCGGCGAGGATGCGGACGGCCCACTTGAAGACCGCGCGACCGTCCATCGTCAGGTAGTGCAGGCCCCCGGCCAGCGCCTCGGGAGTGGGCGGAATTCGGCTCCCGCAGGCGGGACGGCTCAGGAGGTCTCCGCCCGAACCGTCCGAGCCCAGTTGATAGGCCAACATCCCCTGTTCGGGACTGCCCGGTCCGAGGAGCACAGCCCCGGCACCGTCGCCGAAGAGGGGAAAGCTCTTCTGATCGCCAGGGTTGATAACCCGGCTATTGCAGTCGCCACCGATCACCAGGGCTCGTCGGCTCGTCCCCGCCGCGACGAACTGGGCCGCCGTCACGAGGGCGTAGACAAAGCCGGCACACGCCGCCTGGAGGTCGAAGGAGGGACAGTTGAGCTTAAGTCGGTCCTGGACCAGACATGCGGTCGAAGGGAAGCACATGTCGGGCGTGAACGTGCCGACCACCAGCAGGTCGACCTCCGCCGGATCGCAACCCGCTGCTTCGAGGCATCTCGTGGCGGCGATCGAGCAGAGGTCACTCGTCGCCTGGTGAGGGGGTGCGAAGCGGCGCTCGTGGATGCCCGTGCGGTTGACGATCCACTCGGGATCGAATCCGTGCGACTCTTGGAGGTCGTGGTTGGTCACGACCAGTTCAGGTAAATACCGACCGCTCCCAAGGATCTGGACGCCCATGAGCGTCCGTGTCCTCGGTTCGGCGTGCGGGGCGACAGTGCTCATTGGCGATCCGAAGCGGCCGGAGCAGGGGATCGAGGTCCAAAGCGGACCGAAAACCCTCCACTTCAGGCCGGACTAGCGAGGGACGGAGGGTGGGTACGCAAGGTCAAACCTGGGCTGTTTGGCTCGGCGAGACGCGAACCCTTCACGACCGGCGCGAGATCACGAGAGGCTTCCATCGAGGAAGTATCTTCGTGAACCCGACTATAATCGGAAGTGCTGATACTAACCAGACCAAAGGCCCTGAACGCCCGCTGATCAATTCTTTCGTCCCACTAACCGCTGATCGGCAGAGGCGGGCCAAACGTGAGCATAGCAGGCAAGCACCGCTTCGGCCCAGACGGCCAACGGTTCGCGAAGGTCTCGGCTTGTGGGATCGAACCAACCACCGCCCGGGATGCCTGTCCCTTTGCGGACGACGAGCGCGGCAAGGTCGGGTAGGGCGGCGGCGCGACAGCGGGCTGAGAGGGTCTTGAGCAGTTGTCGATGGATCGATCGCGCCGTGAGCGGCGGCCCGCCCCGGCCGGCCAGCTCGGAATAACTGACCGTCCGACGCATCCGGGTCGCTTCCAAGAGGATCGGCCAGGTGAGTCGGAGGGCCTCGGCGAAGTCGATCATGGTGTTTTAGAAGGGGGCGGGATCGGGCCAGTCGGCGTAGTCACGAGCGGCCTGAAATCGCTTGAACCAGAAGCTGATGTCGCCGAGGGTCGTCTCGTTCTGCGTGACGTAAGGCTCCCACCATCCGTCCGAGGGCCGGATCAGGTTGCCGGAATCGGTGCGGGACTTCGGCTTCTGGATGATCAGGGCGCTGAGGTCAGGGATGCCTTTTTCAAGGCAGATCGCCTGGAGCGGCTTTAAGACCTTTGTCGAGATCGTTCGGGGCGTCTCGTTCACACCAACGGCCTTGCACCGCTGGCAGAACTCATCATAAGAGACCCAAACGACCGTCCGACGCTCGCGGCTCGCGAGAGAGAGGTCTTTGGCCAGACCGACCAGCAGGGGGTACACCGCCCTGGCGTTATCGAGCGACATCGCGTTAGTTCCTCAGAAGCAGATGCAGATGGGCCGACGTCCGGCGACGTCTTCGGATCGCCGGCCGATCGGGAGATCGTCACCGAGTATAGCAAAAAAAAGGGGCGAGATCATTCTCGCCCCTTCTCGATTGTCCCGAAAAAGCCAGCCGACGGAGTCGGATTACTTCTTTTCTTCGAATTCCACGTCGATCACGTCGTCGGGCTTGGCCCCAGCCCCGCCCCCTGCGCCGGTGCCGGCCGCCGGGCCTTCGGGTCCGCCGGAGCCTCCGGTGGCCGCCCCTGCCGCAGCCGAGGCCGCATAGAGGTGCTCGGCCATCGCCTGGCTCGAACGCTGAAGGTCTTCAATGGCCTGGTTGATCGCGGCGAGGTCGTCGTGCTTCACGACTTCCTTCACCTTGTCGATGGCGGCCTTGACCGCCGCCTTATCGTTATCTGTGAGCTTGTCTTTGTTCTCATCCATCAGCTTCTCGAGCTGATAAACCCGCTGTTCGGCGGTGTTGCGAGACTCGGCAAGCTCACGCTTCTTCTTGTCGTCGGCCGCGTGGGACTCGGCGTCGCGCTGCATCCGCTCGATCTCGTCCTTGGTGAGGCCACCGGACGATTCGATGCGAATCTTCTGCTCTTTGCCGGTGCCCTTGTCCTTCGCGGTGATATTGAGGATGCCGTTCGAGTCGAGCGAGAAGGTGACCTCGATCTGCGGCGTCCCCATTCGCGAGGGCGGCAGCCCTTCAAGGTTGAACTGCCCGAGCAGGCGGTTGTCGGAGGCCATCGGGCGTTCGCCCTGGAAGACCCGGATCGTGACCGCCGTCTGGTTGTCCTCGGCCGTCGTGAACGTCTCGGACTTGTCGGTCGGGATCGTCGTATTCCGCTCAACGAGCTTGGTGAATACGCCGCCCTTCGTCTCCAGGCCCAGCGAGAGCGGGGTCACGTCGAGGAGCAGCAGATCCTTGACCTCGCCGGTCAGCACGGCCCCCTGGATCGCCGCGCCGATGGCGACCACTTCGTCGGGGTTGACGCCCTTGTGGGGCTCTTTACCGAAGATTTCCTTGACGATCTGCTGGACCCGCGGCATCCGGGTCGAGCCACCGACCATCACGACTTCGTCGATCTGGCTCGGCTTGAGCTTGGCGTCTTCAAGAGCCTTGAGGACCGGGCCTCGGCAGCGGTCGAAGAGGCCATCGGTCAGCTTCTCGAACTGGGCGCGAGTGATCACCATCGTCAGGTGCTTCGGACCGGCGGCGTCGGCCGTGATGAACGGCAGGTTGATATCGGCCTGGCTCTGGAACGAGAGGTCTTTCTTCGCCTTCTCGGCCGCTTCTTTGAGGCGCTGGAGGGCCATCTGATCTTTGATCAGATCGACACCTTGCTCCCGCTTGAACTCATCGGCGATATGGTGGATGAGCGCGTCGTCCCAGTCGTCGCCGCCCAGGTGGGTGTCGCCGTTGGTCGAGAGCACCTCGAAGACGCCGTCGGCCACGTCGAGGATCGAGATGTCGAACGTGCCGCCGCCGAGGTCAAAGACCGCGATCTTCTCGTTCTTCTTGCGGTCGAGGCCGTACGCCAGCGCACCGGCTGTCGGCTCGTTGATGATCCGCTCGACCTCAAGGCCCGCGATCTGGCCGGCGTCCTTCGTGGCCTGCCGCTGGGCGTCGTTGAAGTAGGCCGGAACGGTGATGACAGCCTTGCGGACCTTGTGTCCCAGGTAACTCTCGGCCGCCTCTTTCAGCTTGCGGAGGATCAGCGCTGAGATTTCAGGAGGGGTCTGGTGCTTGCCGCCGACGTTGACCTTTACGTAGTCGCTGGCACCGCCCACGACCTCGTAAGGGATCATCTTCTCTTCACTGCGGACCTCGTCATGACGACGGCCCATGAACCGCTTGATCGAGTAGACCGTGCCACGGGGATTGGTCACGGCCTGCCGCTTGGCGGGCTCGCCGACCAGGGTTTCTCCCTTGCTATTGAAGGCGACGACCGACGGGGTGAGCCGGCTCCCCTCCTGATTGGCGATGACGGTGACGTCTCCGCCTTCCATCACGGCGACGACACTGTTCGTCGTCCCGAGGTCGATACCGATGATCTTTTCACCTTCAGCCACAACGAAGCCCCTTTCGGAGATGCCAACAGGAACGACGTTCAAGCACGCGCAGGCCCCTCAAACTCCGAGATCGCGAGGGGCCAAGCTCCGCATGGTTTCCAAGGGACCGAGACTCTCGAACGTCCGCGTCTGGTCACAATCCTAATTCCTATGCAACGGCAATGCCATCGCGGGAACGACCCCAAAAGATCCTCGTTCGGCCCGTATTTTCAGGACTTTAGGCCGATCGCATCTCTGTCCCGAAACCGAGGCTGTCTGAGATGACTGCCATTTTGGCGTCTCACCCAAAACGCCTTCGCAACGCGGGGCGTCATTTTGACACCAAACACCTGACTTTCAAGCACACTACGGCCGCCGTCCGATACCAGACCAGTTGAGGTATGGAGCGTGAAGCCGCCCCCCTTCACGTTCCGACCGCAGACCGCGCTCGGATTGATTCCGCAGGGCAATCGCCCTAAAATCTTGCCTAACGGGTCTTTCGGACGGACTGGGTCGATCAACGACTCGCGGCGGCTGTCGCGGGCGGAGGAGTGTTCATGGCCACGGACTTGCGTCTCAAAGAAGCCCTCCCCACGCTGACCGACCGGATCGTCCAGACCTATGAGGAGTGCGGCCCGATCAACCACCTCGGGCACTCGCCGTTGCCCAGCTATCGGGAAGTCACCGAGATCCTGGCTGACTTCCGGGAGATCCTCTTCCCCGGCTACGGTCGCAGGCAGAACCTTCACATGGGGAACGTCGCCTATCACGTCGGTGTCCTGATCGACAGCCTCCACGACCGCCTCACCCAGCAGATCGCCCGCGCCTTCCGGTACGACTGCAAGGCCAGCCACCTTGAAAACGACTTCGAGGCCGACGCCCAACTCATCGCCATTCGGCTCCTAGAGTCGATCCTCGACATGCGTGAAGTCCTCGCCGACGACGTCCGCGCTGCCTTTGAGGGCGACCCCGCTGCGAGGAATCTCGACGAGATCCTCTTCTGCTATCCCGGGGTCTCGGCGATCACGGTCTTCCGGATCGCCCACGAGCTCTACAGGCTCGGCGTGCCGCTGATCCCACGGATGATGACCGAATATGCCCATTCCAAGACCGGGATCGATATCCACCCCGGCGCAACCATCGGCCGACGCTTCTTCATCGACCACGGCACCGGCGTCGTTATCGGCGAGACGACCGAGATCGGCGAGGGCGTCAAAATCTACCAGGGCGTAACCCTCGGTGCCCTCAGCTTCCAACGCGACGAGTTGACCGGCGAACTCGTCCGGGGCGAAAAGCGGCACCCGACGATCGAGAATGATGTCGTCATCTATGCGAATGCGACAATTCTTGGAGGCCATACCGTGATCGGCCACCACTCGATCGTTGGCTCCTCTGCCTGGATTACCCGGACCGTCGCCCCGTTCACGACCGTCACGATCGAGAACCCCCGGCTGCGATTCCGGGGCAGCGACCCCCACGCCGAACTCGGTGGTCTCGACTATCAGATCTGAGCCCGTCCAAGACTCCAGCCCTGACGACGAGGTCAGGCGTCGGGACCGAATAGGCACGAAAAAACCCAGGCCGCCGGAGCGACCTGGGTGATATTGATGTCAGCTTAAGTCATCGGATCTCACGGACGACCTGCGCCCTGCGGTGCCCGGTCGCGACGGCCACGGAAGCCGCCACCACCACCCTGGCCGCCACCTTGACCACCACTGCCGCTGTTGCCCCGACGGGGCGGGAACGGCTTGCGACCGTTCTGGCGACGGCCCATGAACACCCCACGCTGGGGACGATGATGGACCGGACGCGGCGGGGAGAAGATCCCCTCGATCTGGTCGCCTTCGAGGTCTCGGGAGATGGTCTTTTCGATCTGGTCGAGCAGCTTGCCCTGCTCGGGGATGACCAGGGAAAACGCCGTGCCGTCGTCGCCCATACGGCCGGTTCGGCCGATCCGGTGGACGTACTGCGAGGGGTCTTCCGGGAGGTCGAAGTTGATGACGTGGGTCACGCCTCGGACGTCGATACCTCGGCCCACAACGTCGGTCGCAACCAACGCTTTGAGTCGGCCGAGCCGGAACGCCTGGAGGACTCGGTTCCGCTGAGCCTGGCTCAGGTTGCCGTGCATCGTGTCGGCCTTGAGGCCGTTCGTGCGGAGCAGGGTACCGACGCGGTCGGCCCCGTGCTTGGTCCGGCAGAAGATGATCGCACGCTCGGGCTGCTCGCGTTCGAGCAGGCGGATGAGCACTTCAAACTTGCGGTCGGGCTCGACCATCAGATAGGCCTGACGAATCGCCGGGATTGTGGCGTCTTCGTTGTCCTTGATGAGTCGGACGTCGACCGGGTTTCGGAGATAACGTTCCGACAGCTTCCGCAGCTCGGGCGGCATCGTCGCCGAGAAGAGCAGGGTCTGACGGGGCTCGGGAACCGCTTCAAGAATCGCCTCAACGGCCGGCTGAAAGCCAACGTCGAGCATCTGGTCGGCCTCGTCGAGGACGACGATCTTGACCTTGTCGAGACGAATCGTCCGACGTGCCATCAGGTCCATGAGACGACCCGGGGTCGCGATCACGACCTGGCAGCCCTGAGCCAGCAAGCGCTGCTGGTTGTAGATTGACTCACCACCCACCACGCCAACGGCCCTGGCCCATCGGCCATGCGACAGCTTGCCGAACTCGCGGCCGATCTGGTCGACCAGTTCGCGAGTCGGGGCGAGGATCAATGCCTGCGGAAGTCGCTCTTTCTCATCAACCATCTCAAGGATCGGCAGCAGGAAGGCGGCAGTCTTGCCCGTCCCGGTCGGAGCGTTTCCCAGACAATCGCGGCCTTCGATGGCCGACGGGATCAGACGCTCCTGGACAGGACTCGGCTTCAGATAGCCGGTCTTCTCGAGCGCCTTGAGGGTGATTTCCGAAAGACCCAACTCGTCGAACCGCGCCACGGCAACGGTTTCTTCTTCAGTCGTCGTCTGCAATCTCGGCTCCTTGATGCCCCCAACTCTCAGCGCTTTCGGGTCGCAATAGTCCGTACAACGGACCATCCGAACCGCGTTCGGACGCGGCAAACTCCTGTCGGCCTGTTCGCGCCAAGCACAGAAACGGCCGGGGTCCAAGACCTCGACCGGAAAGACGGGGCAGCGCAAGAAGACCAACTTGGAAGGCGACTTTCGGAAAGGATACTTTGGCCTGAGCCGGTGGGGTGCAATACAACATTCGGCATGTCAACTCAGGGATTGTACCATGAGATCAAGCCCCTGCGAACGAGTTTTTCACAAAGACCTAACTATGTAGGGAAAAACACGACAAAAAAATACTTTCAGACAATCTCGGGACAGTCCGACTTTTGCGTCTTAAGTTCCGTCGGATCAGGTTTTGCAAGGGTGAATAGCATCGGAATCGACCACCCTATTGAAGCGGCCTCTGCCCCGCGCGTACACCGAGCGCAGGTCCCTCATTTGAGAGACTTATGGACGCTACTTAAGCCTCTACCGATCGACTATCGCCGATCTTTGCGGTCAGGATCGACGGTCATGAACACCGGAACGGTCGCATATTGGCCCTTTGACGACTCGATCGGGCTCACCGGCGAGGTCGGTGGACGCGAAATGATGGGTTCGTTCCGGATCGTCCGGGGGGCTCCGGGCTTCGGGATGTTGGCCGAGATGCAGACCGCTTCTCGTTCCAGGACAATGGGTTGCGGCTCGGACGTTGTCTGCTTGTTCAGGGTGGCCAGCTCTTTGATGTACCGCAAGAGCGACCGCGCGGCCTCAGTTTCGTAGCGTTGCATCAACTGATCGTCGTGCGTGACGCC
>JANXSY010000298.1 GCA_025356435.1 Isosphaeraceae bacterium
ACGACGCATCACGGTGTAAGCTCCTGGTGCAGTGCGGCGACGTGGCCGCATCGGTCGATTGAGGCACGGGTGCAGTGCGGCGACGTGGCCGCATCGGTCGATTCAGACACGTGAAAGACAACGAATGCCAGACTCGGCAAACAAAAGAACCGCGTAGGTTCCTTCAGGGTGCGGCACGCGGCGAAACGTTTCGCCCGAATCGGTAAGAACCGATATCTCTAATTACTACGTCGTTTGTGTCCCGATGACGGCGGGAGCGACTGAACAACTTTGACTCCGAACAGCAACGTTCGGGAAAAAATCATTAACGAGTCACATACGTCTTTCTAAATCAATTGTGACCCGGAATATCAAAGCAGAGTCAACTGACGATATTTGCGAATGCCTTTTCATTGACTTAGGTATATCTTAAAGCACCAATGGACGATGTCAACCCACTAGCTAAGCAAGCTTATGGTGGCGGTCGCGGACCCGAACCAGCGCCCGCTCGATCTGCTCCCAGGTGACGGGCTTTTCGAGATAGCCGTCGACGCCCGCCTCGCCAATCCGGCGCTGGTTAACGAGGGTCACGTCTCCGGTGAGGGCGAAGATCGGCAGGTCGCGTGTCGTTGGATCAGCCCGCAGGGTGCGTGTCGCCTCGATCCCATCCATACCAGGCATGTTCACGTCCATCAGGACGAGGAACGGCCTCTCAAGGCGAACTTGGTCGAGTGCCTCGTGACCGTTGCCGGCCTCGTGGACCCGGTAGCCGAGCCGTTGGAGTACGCGAGAAAGGGCGCGGCGACTCGGCTCGTGGTCTTCAGCGATCAGGATTGGCCCCAGCGAGGGGGAGACGGCGACGATCGGCTCGTCAACGTGGACCGGGCCGGTCGCGATGATGTGAGCGGGGAGGACCAGGGTGAAGACGCTTCCCCTACCAGGTGTGCTTTCGAGGAGGATCTGGCCGTGGAGCAAGTCAGCTTGCCGCCGGCAGATCGCGAGGCCGAGGCCGGTCCCGGCGAAGTCACTTGTGTCGCGATGGCCCTTACCGATGGTGGCGAACTCGTCGAAGATCCGTTCGTGATCGGACGTAGCGATCCCCACCCCGGTGTCCTCGACCGCGATTCGCAACTGATCGGTCGTCCTCTCGCCGTAGAGCCGGATATGGCCCTTCTCTGTGTAGCGGAGAGCGTTTGACAGTAGGTTGGCGAGGACCTGCTTGAGCTTGTTTCGATCGGTGTTGAGGTTAAGTTCAGCCAGGCTGTCGAGCTCGAACCGGACGTCGAGCCCCTTGGCGCGGGCCTGCGGCTCGATCGACGAGAGGCACTCGCGAAGGGTCGATTCGAGCGGAAATCGCGCGATTTCGGCAGGGGCGGCCCCGGCGTCGATCCGGGTAAGGTCGAGCAGGTCGGAGAGGAGGTCGAGGACATTGCGGACCGAGTTGCGGATGATCCGCAAGCTCTCCTGCACCTCGGGGTCAGCCTGGTCTTTCACCTGGGTTTCGAGGAGCAGCGCGGCGAGGACGACGGCATTGAGCGGCGTCCTTGCGTCGTGGGAGAGGGCCGCCATGAGACGGCTCTTATGCTCAGATTGACGTTCGAGCGAGGCCTCAAGCTCGATTCGCTCGGTGATATCGAGGCTTGAGCCAAGGTAGCCGAGGAACACGCCTCGACTGTCGAAGTATGGCGCTCCGCGATGGACAATTGAGCGATAGACCCCGTCGCGGCGCTGAAGCCGAGAGACGATCTCGAACGGACCGCATGCGGCGGAGGCCGCCCGGAAGACCTCGTGGACCCGCTCGATGTCGTCGGGGTGGACGCCCTCGATCCAGCCGTCGCCGAATTCCTGGGCCTGCGAACGTCCTCGGAAGTCGAGCCAGGTCTGATTGAAGTAGTCGCAATTGTGCGAGGGGTCGGTCCGCCAGATCATCATCGGAGACTGCTCGGCGATCGAGCGGAACCGGGCCTCGGAAGCCGCCAACTCGGCCTTGAGGGCCTCACGCTCGGTGACGTCTTGCACCACGGCCACCGCGCCAGCGATCGAGCCGTCGGTTCTGAGTAGCGGCGAGGCGTTCACCATGACTGTTCGGGTGAGTTCGCCGACACGCCAGAGCATCTCTTCCTGGGCGACTTCCTCGCCTCGGAGAGCGCGTATCGCGGGAAGGTCGCTGGAGCGGAACGGCTCGCCGCCCGGGTGAAAGAGCTGAAAGTGGGGCTCGTGTTCGTGGGGGCTGACCCGGTTGATTGTGTCGGTCGGCGAGAAACCCTGGAGCCCCTCGGCCACGCGATTGAGACCGATGATCATACCCTCAGGGTTAACCACCCAGACGCCCACGGGCAGGTTGTCGAGCACCGTCTGAAGCTTGACCCGCTCCGACTCCACCGCCGCTTTCCGGCGTTCGACCTCGTCCAGGATCGCGAGCGACTGACTCTTGCTCTCATCGAGAAACTGGCGAACCGACTCAGCGCTGGTCTCGTCGAGGATTTGGTCGATCGCCAAGACGGCACGCTCGATCGATTCGACGTCGTGCCCGTGCTTAGCCGCATGGGCGAAGGTGGCGCGGAGCAGGGTGGACCGGAGGTGGCCGAGTTCAAAAACCATCTCGGCGATGTCATATCCCTGTCGCCAGCGGACCAGTCCGTGCTTTTGCCCTTCGTCAATTACGTCGATCGGCTCGCCCCGAAGCCGGTCGGCGATCCGGTCGAGGATCTCGGGGACATGGTCGACGAACTCTGGATAGGAGAGCTTGCGGGAATCGGGAATGTCGCCCCGACTCTCGACCGTCGCCTTCCAGACGGCGATGATCGCGTCGACACGGCTGTCGATATGGTCCGCTAATGCTGCGGTTCGGCTGGAAGACACGCGGATGCCTCGCGGCTAGGTGTCGTCGCGGCGGAAGGGAGCGTAACCGAAGCTCTCACCGGCCAACTCAGCCGATCGGCTCCCACTGATGGAATAGTATCGAATAACGCCCGCGGTGAAGTCAAGCCGGGTCAACGCCCGCAAATATAAGACCAGTGCGATAGACGAAGACCCAGACACGCTTGGGGCCGAGGGAGCGGCCAATTCAAAGCCAATGTTCGGCTCGCAAATCGGATTTGCTCCGGCTTAATTTCGGATTTTTTCGATTGATCCCTCCGAAACCTTCCCACCACTCCGGACGGCACAGTCCTCAAGTCGGGCAAGGTTCGCCGACGATAAAAATAGTGTTAACTCATTCGACTTCCCCGAGTCTCAAGGCGGGCGAACCAGGCTCGTCGGAGGTCATTGTGTCGCTACGGATGCCAACCCTGATCGCGGTCGTTACGCTTTTGACTGCGGTTGGTGAATCGGCCGCTCAGAGCACGACCGAAGCCGCGAGAATCCGGCCCACCGACTCGGCCCCCTCCGCTCTGACGCGACCCGCCTTGCCGCCCGGCCGAAGGCTGGCGGCTCCTCTCTCCGTCCCGTCACCGCCAACAATCCTGGCGGCAGACGTCCGGCCAATCGACCTCAATACGGCGCTCAGACTAGCGGGCGTCCAGAACCCCGAGCTCAACCTGGCACGGCAGCGGGTCGTCGAGGCAGCAGCCCTGCGTCAACTCGCGGCGGCGCAGATCCTTCCGACGATCAACCTTGGCACGAACTACGACACCCATACCGGCGTGCTCCAGCAGTCCAACGGCAATATCCTCTCGGTGAACCGCAGCGCGGTCTACGTCGGATCGGGCTCGAATGCCGTCGCGGCAGGCACTGTAAACATCCCAGGCGTCGTCCTCGCC
This sequence comes from Isosphaeraceae bacterium, assembly GCA_025356435.1. Lineage (GTDB taxonomy): Bacteria > Planctomycetota > Planctomycetia > Isosphaerales > Isosphaeraceae > CAMFLR01. The sequence goes on from JANXSY010000298.1 coordinate 3,741, forward strand.
GGGAACATTGCCGAAGGCGTGTATTCCTATCTGGTCAGCAAGCAGGTCGTAAATCAGAGGGCGTTCGCCACGGCGGCGGTCCAGAATCAGACCTTTCTCCAGGTTGCTCTGGCCTATTCCGAGCTAACGCGGGCCGAAGGGGGCCGCGCCATCTCGATTCAGGCTCGCGACGAGGCGAGGGAGGTGGCCCGCCTGACAGCCGACTATGCAGCGACAGGTGAAGGCCGAAAAGCCGACGCCAACCGCGCAGCCACCGAACTTGCCCGGCGCGAGGCGGCGATCCAGGAAGCCGAGGGGCAGATACTGATCGCCTCGGCCGACCTCTGCCGGATCTTGAACCTCGACCCTTCGGTCCGTCTGCACCCGACCGACGCCTTCGTCGTCCCCATGCCGATCGTTCCCGACCCCGCCCCGCTCGGCGAACTGATCGCCCTGGGGCTGCTCCGTCGGCCCGAACTTGGAGAGCGTCGGGCAGCGATACGCGCGGCCTTGCTCTCGCTCGAAGGCTCCAAAGTTCTACCCTTCTCTCCGACTGTTTTAGTCGGCTTCAGCGCGGGGGGGTTTGGGGGAGGTAGCAACCTCGTCCGACCTATTTTCGGTGGGTTTGGCGGGCGGACCGACCTCGACGTCCTGGCGTACTGGTCGATCCGTAACCTCGGCGTGGGCAACGTGGCGTTGATCCGAATCGCCGACGCCAACCTTCGGGCGACTCGCTATCAGGAGATTGCCGTCCTCAACCAGGTCCGATCGGAAGTCGCCGAGGCTTATGCGAAGACTCACGCCCGATTCGCGCAGATTGGCACTTATGAGTCGGCGGTGCGGTCCGGGCTCGACGGGTTTCAAGAGGACTTCTTGCTGATCCGCGAACGCGGCGTCCGTTCCGTCCTGCCGATCGAATTGCTCAACAACTTCCGTCTCTTGAACGACGCGAGACGGGCCTATCTCGACTCCATCGTCGGCTACAACCAGGCCCAGTTCGAGCTGTTCGTGGCGATGGGCCAACCCCCGGCCAACGCCCTCGCCCACCCGGCCCCAACCGAAGGCGTCGCGCCCTCGGGAATTTCGGCCGCGACGGCCCCGCGGGAGGTCGGACGATGAGTACGACGGACAAGAGATTTCGATCGAAACGAGGGAACCACGCGATCGCCATGGTCCTGACGACCGCCGTCGTCGGCTGCGGCCTGCCTCGCCTCGAGAGACACGTTTTGAGAGCCGCGACGCCTGATCGGGTCCTCGATCGATCCCTCACCAGAACCAAAGCGACCGCGCCGAGCCCGGCCTTCCCAACTCCGATTCTGGCGGGGATCAGCCCCGCGCCCGCTCCTTTAGCAGGTGCGACACCGCCGACCATCCCCATCACGGTACCGCCCTTTCCGATCGACTTATCGACCGCTCTGAGACTCGCCGACGCCGAGAACCCGACGATTGGCGTGGCCCGAGTCGGCATTCTCGACGCCCTCGCCCAGCAACAGGCGGCCCAGGCGCTCTTGCTACCGACCTTGAACGCAGGCACGAACTACCACGGCCACGACGGCAACCTCCAGCGCTCTTCGGGCCGAATCTTGCGCGTCTCGGAGCAGTCGCTCTACGTCGGTGGCGGCGCCCGATCCCTTGCCGCTGAGTCCGTCGCTATCCCAGCGGTGACGATCTTCAGCACGCTGACAGAGGCGATCTTTGAACCCCTCGCGGCACGCCAGAGGGTCGTTGGAGCCAGGCTCAACGCCGTCGCCACCGGGAACACGGTGCTCCTGGAGGTCACCGACCTCTTCTTCGAGTTGATTGGAGCCGAGGCCACCCTCGCATCGCAACGGCGCACCGCCGGAGAGGCCGACGAGATCGCCAAGATTGTGCGCGATTACGCGACGACCGGGCAGGGGCGCAAGGCCGATGCCGACCGCTCTGATGCCGAGCGACGGCTGCTCCAGGGCAAGATCCAGAACGCCGAGGAAGAGGTGGCCGTGGCCTCAGCGCGGCTGTCTCGTCGGCTGAACCTCGACGCGACGGTCCGACTCCAGGGCTTTGCTGGTCCCCTCGAACCGCTCGACCTGATCGACGCCTCGCCCCCGCCCGAGGTGCTCGTGCGGACGGCCCTCGGTCGACGCCCCGACCTGGGTTCCCGCGCGGCGCTGGTCTCGCTCGCCGAGTACAAGCTGAAGGAGGAGCAGGCCCGGCCGTTGCTCCCGACCCTCTTCCTGGGATTCAGCGGCGCGGCCTTCGGGGGAGGCAGCAACATCACCCCTCCCGAGCTAGGCCGGTTCGGCGGCCGTACCGACTTCGACGTGCGGGCGACGTGGACCCTCCTGAACTTCGGCGTAGGTAACGCCAGCCTGGCGAAACGTCGTCGGGCCGAAATGGATCAGGCGATCGCCGAACGATCGCGGGTCATCAACCGCATCCGCTCGGAAGTCATTGGGGCGCGTGCCCAGGCCCTCTCGCAGCGGCAACAGGTCGAGATCACCCGCGTCGAACTCGCTTCGGCAGAGCAGGGGTACCGCGAAGATATGATCCGCCAGCGCGAGACGGTCGGGCTGCCGATCGAGGTCATCGACAGCCTTCGACTCCTCGGGCAATCGAGGCTGAACCTGATCCGAGCGATCACGCGATCAAACCAGGCCCAATTCGCCCTGTTCGTCGCCCTCGGCTCGCCGCCGCCGCTCGACTCATCAACGCCCGTATCTGGTTTGGTGCCACCGGTCGCGACGCCCCTCCGGTCGCCAATCGTCATGCCGCGGGCCGAGACAATTCCCTGCGTCAAGCCTCCCGGCCCTCCGGTCCTCGGCAAATGAGCAACCGCGACTCAGGCCGGTAGCTTGAGGATCGGGAAGGCACGAATCGTCTGATGGCCGAAGGGGTCAATCGCGAGGTATTCGGTCTGGATCAACGAATCCTTAAGCCGGAGCTTGTACGAGAAAAAGCCCTTCGAGTCGACCGGCAGAGCTAACCCGACGAACTTGAAGTCGCTGGCCCTCGGACCGGTAAGGCTGTCAGTGAAGACGATCGAGTTTGGCGTCGTATGACCGATCACCGTCACGTCCGACTTACGAGTCACGCCGCCCGAGTTGGCGGGGTGATGGCCCCGGACCTGGTCGCCAGGTCCGAGCCTGAGCGAGACCACCTGCGGCTCGTGTGGGGTGATCGGGGCGAGCGCCCGAAGGATCGGGCGCACGTCTCCCTGGCCGATGAAGCCGTTGCCGTTGAAGTCGAGGGCAGGGTTGTAGTTCGGCTGCCCGCGATGCGAAAGATAGGCCGTTGCGAATGCCTGCAAGTTGACGTCAGGGGTGAGGACCGCGATCGAGCCTCCGGTGCTCAGGGCCAACCGGCCTTCGAGCCCTTCTACGGCGAGTGGGTATCGAGAACGCTTGGTCCGCATGGCAACCCTTCCTGACGAGATCGAGCCCTGGATGAACCAACACTATTCTGACCCATTGATGGCCGCTGTCCAATCGTCGCCCTGAGATCAGTGGCCCGACTTCGCGGCCTTTGACGTCTCGGTCGTGACCGAGGTGCCCTCTCCGATCGCCCCGTTGTAACGGGTCACGACCTCATCCTCGGCGGAGAGTCCCCGGACGATCTCGGTCTCCTTGCCATTGTCGTAGCCAACCTGGACCGAGACCTTTCGTGCCTTACCGTCTCGGATGATGTAAACATCGCCTCCGCCTTGTTTGTCTTGCTGGAGCAGGGCCGTCGACGGTATCGTGAAGTGGTCAGGCGCGGCGGGCTGAAGGAGGATGCTGACACGTCCATACATTCCCTCCTTGAGCCGCCCGGTGGGATTGGGCAGGTCGACCTCGGTGCGCATGTTACGGCTCTCAGGGTCTTCCTTCTCGGCGAACCGCGAGACCACGCCTCGGAACTCCTCGCCGGGCAGGGCGACGATCCGCAAGACCGACGGATCTCCCCGATCGACGAACGGGACGTCGACGTCGGGCATGGGCAGGACGACCCGCATCTTGTCGGTGCGGGCCACCGAGAGGATCGGGTTCGCCGCACCGTCGGCTGCCGATCGGACGAAGTCGCCACGATGATAGGTCCGACGGGTGACAACGCCGTCATAAGGTGACGTGATCCGGGTGTAGCCCGCGATGACCTCGGCACTGGCCAGGTCTGCCGCCGCGACGTCGACCTTTGCCCTTGCCTCCGCGAGGTCGGCCCTGGTCTGTTCGAGGTCAGCCTGCTTGGCGAGTTCCTGTGCCTGCGCCGAAAGGACGGAGGCCCGGGCGAACCGTTCGCTCGACTTGGCCGCCTCAAGCTTGTCCAGCTCTTCGTCTTCGAGCTTCCCCTCGACGGCCTCCCGCTGGACCAGCCCCTGAATCCGCGCGAGCTGCTTCGTCCGCAGGCTGACGTTGGCCTCCTGAGTTACGACGCCGGCACTCGCCTGACTGACGAGAGCTTGACACACCTTGATGTCAGCCTCTGCCGACTTGATCCTCGCATCGGCGATCTTCACTTTGGCCTTGGCCGTTTCGAGCATCGCCTTCATCTGATCGACGGCCTTCAAGATCTCGGGATCGTCGATTTCGGCGAGGAGTTGATCGCGCTTGACTCTGTCCCCGATGTCGACAGTTTGATTCTTCAGATAGCCCGAGACCTTGGCGAAGAGGTCGGCGTGCTCGAACGCATTGACTGAGCCCGCCTGTTCGGTCGTGCGTGCGAGCCCCCCTTTGCGGGGATGCACGACCGTCACCGGCAAAGCCCTGGGGGCGGTCGATTCGTCCCCATGATCCTGATCCTTGGCGACAGTCTCATTCTTGGAATTCGACGCAAAAAAGGCCGATGTCGTTCCCACGAGGGCGATGAGGGCGATCGCCGTCCACAGTAGCCAACGCCCGGATCGGCGAGGAGGCGGAGGGACGGGATGAGGTCTCGGCGGGTGGGGGGCGGTTGCGACCGCGCCATCGGGCCGGTGTTGGACGATCGGATCTACGGGGCTGTCCACGATGTTCATCCTCAATAGAAGGGAAGACCCTGTCGGCCAGGGGCGAATGTGTCGGGGTCAGGGTTAGACAGGGTCGACATGCGCGAGCCCGTGATCATCGATGCCCGGCTCTTTATGGGGCAGGGGCGTCGCCTTGGGGTCGCGAACCATCAACGAATAGAGGCATGGAAGGATAAAAAGGGTCGCAGGCTCACCGGCGAGGAGACCGCCGAGGATCGCCCGGGCGAGCGGTGCGTTGGCTTCGCTGCCTCGTTCGAGGGCCAAGGCCCCCGGGATCATCGCGAAGAAGGCCGCGAGCGCGGTCATCGTCACCGGGCGGACACGGATCGACGCCGCCTTGCGGATCGCCTCGGTCGGGGTGAGACCTTCGTGCTTCCGCAGCTCCTGGGCGAAGTCGGTCATCAGCACCGTATTGGCTACCTTGATGCCGACGATGAAGATGATTCCCAGGATCGACTGGACGTTGATCGCCGTCCCGGTGAAGTAGAGCAGCAGCAACACGCCCGCAAGGCTGATCGGCACGGTCAGCATGACGGTTAGGGGGACGATGTACGACTTGTCCAGGGCAACCATCAGGAAGTACATGAGCAACGCCGCCAGGACTAGGCCGATGCCGAGGTCACGGAACGTCGTCTGCATCCGGGCATACTCTCCGCTCAGGACGATCGTTGCACCCTGCATCAGAGGTCGGTTCGAACCGCTCGACGACGGCTCGTAAGGGATCCAGTTGCCGTTGGGCTGCCTGACGCCGAACTCGTTGATCACCTTGGTCACATCGTCGGAGACGTGGCCAAGGTCACGCCCCGAGACGCCCATCGTGAGGTCGATTGAGGGCTGAATATTGACGTGTGTGACCTCGGTCGGCACTGTCGTCCGCGTGAGGGTTGCAACGGTCCGCAGCGGCACGGGCTGGGCTTTGAGCGTCCCCGTGATCGGGATGTCAAGCATCGAGTCGATCGAGGAGATGTCCTTCTCAGGGTACTGAACGCCGACGAAGTATTGGTTATGACTGACCGGATCGATCCAGAAATTCTTCTTATTGAACTGGATCGACGAGTTGAGCGCGGCGACGACATTCTGCATGACATCAGTCTGCGTCAGCCCCAGATCAGCGGCCTTGGCGCGGTCGACGTTGACAACGAACTGGGGATAATTCAGCCGCTGGAGCACTCGGGCATCGACCACGCTATCGATCAGCGTGACCTTCGCCCGGATCGCCGAGGCGACTTCGGCGGCCTTCGCCTGGTTCTTGCCCGTGACCCGGACATTGATCGGCGTCGACTTTCCCTCGTTGAGGGCACCCCGCATCAGGCCGCCACTGTCGAAGGCGAATTCGAGGTCGGAGAAGTCTGGCCGATCGGCGAGACCCTTGCGGATCAGTTCGACATATTCCTGCGCGGAGTGGTTTCGTTCGGGGGAGAGTTGGACCCGCACGATGGCATCCATCGGCCCGGCGTTCGGAGTGTAGGCTGCCGACCAGTCGGGCGTCACGCCGATCTCGGAGATGATCAGTTCGAGGTCATGCTTGGGAACCTGCGTTCGGAGATATTTCTCCACGGCGTCGATCCGGTCGTTCGTCACCTCGATTCTGGTTCCACTCGGGGCGCGGACGCTGACCGCGAACGCACCGGCATCGGACTCTGGGAAGAACTCCTTCCGGAGCACCGGCGCGAGGATCACCGTGGTCGCGACCAGCATCCCGAAGCCGATCCCGATCGTCAGCCGTCGATGGTTGAGGACCACGTTGAGGCCCTTGACATAGAAGGCAATCCCACGATCGATCGTCGCCTCCCAGCGTGCGAAGGCGCGGGCGATCGGACCCCGACGCACCTCATGACCCTCGTGCGGCACATGGGCTTTGAGCCACTTGGCGCTGCGGGAAGGGACGAACGTCCTCGACAGGATATAGGCTGCGATCATCGCGAAGGCGACGGCCATCGCCATCGGTCGGAACAGGAACGGCCCCATGCCGGGCATGAGCGCCAGCGGGGCCAGGACCAGGAACGTACACAGGGTCGAGACCAGTTCCGGCAGCGCCACCTCGCTCGCCCCTCGATAGGCGGCGGTCTCAGGGTCAATACCCATGCCTAGATACCGGTGCGTATTTTCGAGGCAAATGATCGAGCTATCAACCATCGGCCCGATCGCCAGCGACAGCCCCGCAAGGGTCATCACGTTGATCGTGTTACCGGTGGCGAGCAGGCAGGTAACAGCCGCAAGCACCGAGAGCGGCAGGGTCATGATCGCGATCGCCGTCATCCTCAACTGGCCCAGGAAGAGGAGGATCACGAGCGAACAGAGCACCGCCCCGAGCGCCCCTTCCTGGACGAGGCTGGCGATCGACTGACGGACATAGACCGACTGATCCATCACTAGCTTGAGGTCAATACCCGGCCGGGTCAGCCGATCCTTCATGCCTTGGAGGTTGTCTTTAATCGTCTGGATAACGCTGAGCGTGCTGGCACCGAGCTGGCGAAAGATCGGCACAAAGACCTGTTTGCGGCCCTCAACGCGGACGATGTTCGTCTGGATGAAGGCGTCGTCCCTGGGCGTCGCCACGTCCCTCAGGAAGGCGGCGTTGCCGTGGACGGTCCGGAGCGGCATGTCGCCCATCCGGTCCACGAAGTCGTACATTGAGTTCGAGTCGATGGCGTAGTCGGTATCGCCGAACTTGGCGTCGCCGGTCGGCAGGAAGACGTTATAGCTGTCCATCGCCCGCATGACGTCAAGCGGCGAGAGACCTCTCGCCTGCATCTTGTCGCGGTCCATGTAGAGCATCACGGCGCGGAGCTTTCCTCCGAAGACCACCGGGGCGACCGCGCCCGGATTGCTCATAATCATGTTGCGCACTTCATATCGGCCGACATCGTAGAGCGTCGCCTCGTCCTGGGTCTCGCTATTGAGCGCGACCAGTCCGATCGGCGTCGTGCTCGTCGGGTCGAACGGCAAGACGACCGGCGGCAGCGTTCCCGGTGGCAGGTTGGGCACCGATGCCAACGCCAGCGAGTTGACCTGCGTCAACGCCCCGTTCGGATCAACGTCCCCTTGGAAGTAGTCGCGGACAATGCTCGCCCCGACGATCGACCGCGACTCCTGGCGAGCCATGCCGTTGGCCTGGCCAACCCATCGCTCCATCCGGTTGGTAATGTCCTTCTCGATTCCTTCGGCCGGCATCCCACCGTAGAACGTCAAGACCTGCACCGCAGGGCTCTTGAAGACCGGCAAGATGTCGAACGGGATCAGGAAGAGCGAGAGACTGCCGATGACCACGATCGTCATACAGAAGACGGTCACGGCATAAGGGTTCTTGAGTGATGCGCGTATCAGTCCGTTCATCGGTCCGTTGGACCTCCGGTGAATCTGCCGTCATGGATGGATCGAAGGTATCTCGGTGTCGCGGCAATCGCGAATGATCCTAGTGCGCAGGGACGCATGCCGATCACTCTGACTAACAGCGCAGCCGGTTACCCATCGAGATGACGGAGGGGGGCGGATGTATGCCCGTAGTGAGGGCCAATCCGCCGCAATACGGGTAGCGTTCGGACGAAAGCCTCGCTCGCGACCGACGGTCTTTGTATCCCGATCCAAGCCGGCCCTCGACCCGAGTCAGGTTGGCGCGGGGGGCTGAAGGGACGCGGTTACGCCCCCTGACCTGAGGCATCTTCCTGCCTGACTGCTCCGTCGGAACTCGGTAGCCGAGATCGAGCAGAATGGCCGACATCTTTGGCGGCGACATTGCCGCGACAAGCAGAAGGATCGTCATGGCGTGCGTCAAGCGAAATCGCATGAACGTCTTCCTTAGTCGATCCAACTCTTCTAGTACACCCAATAGGATTCGAACCTAGAACCTTCAGTTTCGTGGACGACCCAAGAACGAGAGCGAAAGCTGCGCAAGCACCACTTCACCAATATATTAACAGAAACACGACTATTTGCAAACAGTATCCCACCGACGCAAGAAATTGCGGCGTTTCGCGGTACCGTTCGCACGAATCCGATAGTTGGCCGGTAGTGAATCGCAGCGATCGAATTGAAGAAAGCTCGGTGAGCGACGAATAGGCCCGTTGCTCTTCAACCAGCCAGCCGAGCATCACGAGTCCTCCGTAGTCCGGCACCGGACCCGGATCGCCTTACCTTCGCTGTTGAAAGCCTTTAAACCTAGGAAAGCAAAGTCGGTTTGATTTCTATGCTTGAGTTTGAAATTCCTTGAGCCTCACCCGCTTCAAGGGGCCGACCAATGCCGCGATGGAACGTGCGCCCACTCCCTGCTCAAACCACCGAACTAACCAACCACATCCAAACCTGTACTTCGTGTCAAGGCCCGACCTGGGCAGCCGCGAAGGCAAGTCGATCCGTCACAACACTCAACGGTATTGTCCGACTTCGACTCCAAATTCGCAGTTGTCGCAACCCGGAGTGCTCCCGGCATAAGGTCTGCTTCCGACCCGAGCAGGAGGGGCAGTTCGCTCTGACGCAGCAGGAGTTCGGCCTCGACGTCATCGCTCTGGTCGGCAACCTCCTGGATCGTTACGACGAACTCCTCGCCTTGTCGTGTTCGGATACCGATCGCCTCAAGCGGATCACGGCCGTCGCGGGTCGAGTGATCCTGGCAATCGATGGTCTTCAACCCGACGTCGGCCACGAGGTCCTCTGGGTGATCCGCGACGTCCTCTCCGGCGAGGTGCTTCTGGCCCGCAGTCTGCTCTCGTCGTGTCAGGCCGACCTGGCGAAGCTCCTGTGTGAAGTGAAGGCCGCCCTTGACGTACCGATTGCTGGAATCGTCTCCGATGGGCAGACCTCGATCCGCAAAGCGGTGAAGCAGGCGTTGGACAAAGTACCGCATCAACTTTGCCACTTCCACTATCTGCGTGAAGCGGCCAAGCCGATCTATGAGGCGGATCGCCACGCCAAAGTCCAGTTGAAGAAGAAAGTTCGCGGTATCCGGCCGATCGAGCGGTCAGTCGAAGAACGAGATGATCTTGAGGCTGAGACGGTCCGGGGCTACTGTGCGGCGATACGTTCCGCATTGACCGATGATGGCCGTCCACCGCTGGAGGCGTCGGGTCTGAAGCTGGCGGATCGGCTGACGAAAGTCGCCGAGAGCTTGGATCGGGTGGATGTAAAAAGGGGCTCCCCAAGGAACTGACACGGTTGCGGGCGATCCTGACGCAGGGGTTGGAGACGACTGCATCGTCGTGGCCGGAGATCCGGGTGGCCTTCGGCTGGGTCCGGCGATTTGCTGCGATCCTGGGCAACAAGCCGAAGCTGGACTCGGCGGAGGTGCGACGTCGCTACAGCGGACTGATTGCGTCGCTGGCCCGGCACCGCAAGACGTTGGGCTCGCTTGCCGCAGCGTTGGACCATTTCCGCAAGGTGACGCGGAGTTACTGGGCAGGGGTGTTCCGCGTTGCCTGTCCAGGAACTGTGGTGCGAGGCTCGGTCCGACTGGTGTCGGCCGCCGCGACGCGGTTGAGGACGATTGAGGTGTCCGAACTGGTTCCGTCCGATCTGCAGGCGTGGCGTAAACTAAGAGGCTCGCTGGAGCAACGCCAGGGAGTTCGGACGCTCGGCCGTCGCTTCCGCAAAGATCCAGACGCCTACCTTGAACCATTTGACAATGCACTCATCAACAGAATTTGCCAGCCTAGGAAAAAACGGCCAGGGCCTTGGAATCGAGCGTGGAGGGGCTGTCCGGAGTGGTAACGACGTGGTAGCGTTTAGTCATCGGTGGTAGCTCCTGTGCAACGACTTACGACATCCCGATGATTCGGTATCATCGAACGCCGGATCGGCCACCGACTTTTCAACCTTCCACTACGTCCTGGACATCATTGACTCACTCATGACCATCATTATGAATATGAAACGTCCAATTTTGATATTGGCTGTAGTTGGCATGATCGCAGCATTGCCGATGCATGCTGTCGCTCAAGTCCTCGACAAGAAGAAGCAGCTTGAGGCGCAGACCTTTTGGGACAACCGCGACTGGGATTGGTATGCCGAGAATATTCCGTTCTTCGAGTGCCCTGATGCGGACATCACGACGACGTATTACTACCGATGGGAGTTGCTGACCAAGCATCTGACCTATGGCTCGCCCAACAGCGGGTACTCGTTCACGGAGTTCATCGACCGGCCGTTTTGGTCGGGAGCTTACGGGGCGATCAGTTGCCCGGCGGGGCATCAGCTCTACGAAGCTCGTTGGTTGCGGTCACCGAGGATCGCGAACGACTACACGCAGTATTGGTTCCGCACGCCTGGTGCTCAGCCGCGGAACTACTCGACGTGGCTGGCCGATTCGGCGTGGGCCGTCAATCAAGTGCATCCCGACGACAAACGATTGGTCGATTTGCTGCCGGATCTGATCAAGAATTACGAAGGCTGGGAGCAACGCCACTTTGTCCCCGAGGTCGGCTTGTTTTGGCAGACGGGTCACGATGACGGCATGGAGTTCAACATCAACAGCCGACAGACGAAGGACATCCTCCGCGGTGCGCCGAGCTATCGTCCGTCGTTCAATGCCTACATGTGGGCCGACGCGGTTGCTATCGCGCGAGTCGCGAAACTCGCAGGTAAAGCTGACATCGTCAGGCGGTTTGACGAGAAGGCGTTGGCTCTCAAAGCAAAGATGATCACGCTCCTTTGGGACGATCAACGAAAATTCTTCTTTCCGGTCTACAAGAACGACGAAGAACGCGACGGACACAAGATCAAAGCTCTGACGAAGACCTATGAGTCTGGCCAATTCGCGGGCGACTCACACGGTCGCGAGTTGATCGGCTATGTCCCGTGGCAGTTCAACATGCTCGATCGCGGCAAGGGCTATGAAGCCGCCTGGTCGAAGCTGATGGACCGCGACGGATTCTATGCCGACTTCGGTCCATTGACGGTCGAACGGAACGATCCGATGTTTCTGTTGCAGAAGTCTTGTTGCTGGTGGAGCGGCCAATCGTGGCCGTATGCGACCACGCAGACATTGAAGGCGATGTCGAATGTGTTGCAACAAGACGGCGCAAACGTCACTCCCGCCGACTATGTGAAACTGCTGAAAATCTACAGCCGTTCGCATCGCAAGAACGGCAAACCTTATCTCGCAGAGGCGCTAGACCCCGATACCGGCTCATTTGAAGGTCATGACGCATACAATCACAGCGAGCACTATTTTCATTCGGGCTTTTGCGATCTCGTCATCACCGGTCTCGTCGGACTGACTCCTCGCGATGATGAAACGCTGGAGATTCATCCGCTCGCGCCGGCCGATTGGGATTACTTCGCGCTCGACGACGTTCCGTATCGCGGCCATCGAGTCAGCATCGTCTGGGACAAGACCGGCGAACGGTACAAACTCGGAGCCGGACTGCATGTGCTGATCGATGGGACGAAGTTTGCGACCTCGCCGACGCTCACTCGCATGTCCTTCAAGTACGCGGGTTTCCTGCCAGCGGCCGTTAAGGCGACTCGCGATCCGCGCGTGGCGACCGTCAACTTCGCCGTGAACAACGACGGTACTTATTACCCGCGACTGACCGCGTCATACTCGTCGCCAAAGACGTCGATCAACAAACTCAATGATGGCAATTATTGGTACCTGCAACACCCGCCCAATCGCTGGACATGTGAAGGATCGCCGAACGATCGCGATTCGTTGCTGCTGGAATTCGGCGCGTCGCGACAAATTCATACAGTGAAGCTATTCGTGCTTGACGACGGCGGCGAGCAAGGATCGTCCATACGCACTCCGCTCAAGATCGACTTGGAAGCGTGGATCAACGACGCATGGCTGCCGATCACATCGGAGGAGTCTGCACCGCGAGAGCCGGTCGGCCATCGTCCGACCGTCCTCCGGATCGCACCGATCAAGACGACCAAGCTCCGAGCGACTCTGCATCACCGCGCCGCAGGTAAGTCGGGCCTCACCGAGTTTGAAGCTTGGGGCGACGCGACCCTGCCGCTCGAACCGATTTCGCCACCGGCTGGCAACCTGGCTTACAGCCCCACACCTGGCAGATATCCGAAGGCGTCAGCGTCGTTCGCTGATCGCTTCGGTGGCAAGCCACCAGCCGCCGTTGACGGCGTCACCAACTTCCTGCCATCGCCGACCAATCGCTGGACAAGCTACGAATCGAAGTCACCAACCGATTGGCTGGAGATCGACTTCGGCAAAGCGGTCGAGTTCCGCCGCATCGAACTGGCGATCTACGACGACGGCGGCGGAGTGCAATCCCCAACGTCCTACCTGATCCAATATTGGACCGGTACGGAATGGCGTGACGTCAGCAACGTGAAGCGGACTCCCGAACAACCGCTCGGCAGCCAGTGGAACTCAGCCCGCTTCGATCCTGTACAGAGCACCAAGGCCCGCATCGTCTTCACTCACAAACGCCAAGCCCGCAGCGGCGTTTCGGAAGTGACGATCTGGAACGACTGATTGAGAGGCGATCCACTTATATAACTAGATTCAAGGCGATGATCACTTCGCCTGGAGATAAGGATTGTTCGCCATGAAATGAGTTTCATGACTGCGCTGGTACTGCTGTCGGTCGTGGCGGAGCCGACCAATGCGCAACAGCAAGACTGGCAGCATTCCGGCTCGATCTATCTGCTGACTACCCCCGAAGGCGCGAATCTACCTGCATCCGCTTCGTTGGAAGGCTTTCCATTACTGGTCCGACTGCATAACTGCACTTTGCCAGAACTGACGGCTGTCATGCGGCGAGCCTGACCACGGCCGCCAGCAGGTGCCGGATTTTCTCTGACCACGGCTCTG
>JANXSY010000002.1 GCA_025356435.1 Isosphaeraceae bacterium
TTCCGAGCGACAAGCCGAAATCGACAGGGAGTGTCGGCCGCGTAGGGACGCGCCGGTCGTTACGCAACCGTCCCTCGTTAGAACCGCTTGAAGGACGAGTTGTCCTCTCAGCGATTAAACTCGCTCCGGTGGCGATCTCTCCTCCCCCACCTAACGCCGACCCCTTTAATAGCGCGGCGTTCGCAATCACTCAATTCACCAATAACAATCCCGGCGACCCCGCCGCGAGCCCCGCCATCCAAGCCGCCGAGGCTGCGAACCAGCTCACGCCCTATCAGGTCGAGCAATTACTCAACCGGGCTTCGGCCGGAACCCCGAGCAAAGACGGGATCGTCGCAATTGTCGACCGTGGCGGCCGAATTTTGGGCGTCCGGATGGAATCGGGGGTCTCCCCGCAAATCGCAAACAATATCGCGAACCGTGTCTTTGCTGTCGATGGTGCCGTCGCGCTCGCCCGTACCGGGGCCTTCTTCGGCAACAATCAGGCACCGCTGACCTCGCGAACGATCCAGAACATCAGTCAGACGACGATGACGCAGCAAGAGATTCAGTCGAATCCGAGCGTGTCCGATCCGAATTCGGTTTTTAAAGGCCCGGGCTTCGTGGCGCCGACCGGGATCAAGGGGCACTTCCCTCCTGGTGTCCCATTCACTCCCCAAGTCGACCTCTTCGCGATTGAGCATACGAACCGCGACACCACGGTTGTGCCAAGCACGGGCGAGGTCCGACTGAATCGCTTTAACGTCCCCGATGCTTTTATCCCACCCGCCATCAAGCAGTCCGGCACCGGCATCGCAACGCCAGACTCCTATGGCTATATCTCGGGGCTTGAGCCCAAAGCGCAACCGCGAGGGATCGGTACTCTTCCTGGTGGCTTACCTATCGTCAAATACGTTCTAGTGAACGGAGCCAAGAAGGCGATCATTATCGGCGGGATCGGGGTTTTCTTCCCCGGAACGACTGGTTTCGCCACCGAGGAAAACTCCCACCTCGATGACGTGAACTTTAACCCGAAGAAGGTCGACCGCTCCCTGGAGGCCGAACTCGTTGCGTTCGCCGCACTAGGAGGGGCGTCTGGAGCCAAACCGCTCGTTGGACATGCGACGACGATCGGGACTTACGCAGGAACTCCAGCCGTTCCTGGCCTTGACCTCCTTGATTTCGTGAGAAATCCGAAAACCGGACTTCCCAACGGGAACTACGGCGGTCGGATCGATCTCGTGGGCATCACACTTGATGTCTTCGGGCCGCACGGGAACCAAGGCCCCATTACCCTCTTCCGGGACGTGCCTTTGCTCAAGGTCACGAAAGGGCAGGTCAACGGAGTCGACCTTCCGATCGCACCCGGGCAGGTGGCGGTGCCATTCACTCCCACCCCGGATGCCGTTCAACCTGTTGCCTCGACTGCGATTACTAACAGCAAGACCGGCACGATCGTTCCCTCCGGCTGGCTCGTCGTACCCCACGCTGGGGGTAGTCTGACGGCGGCCGACGTCATTCAGATCGTGGCGAATGGCATCCTACGAGCCGACGTCACCCGTGCGGCGATCCGCCTCCCGATCGGCCAACACGCGAGGATGGTCTTTTCGGTCAGCGACGAGTCGGGGAATATTCTCGGACTCTATCGGATGCCGGACGCAACCTACTTCTCCATCGACGTTGCAGTGAGCAAATCGCGGAATGTCGCCTATTACAACGACCCGAATCAGCTCCAGAACATCGACCAGGTGAAGAACCTGCCCAAGGGTGAAGCCCTGACGAACCGGACGTTCCGCTATCTCGCATTGCCGCATTTCCCGGAAGGGATCGACGTTTATCCCTCTGGGCCGTTCTCGATCCTCAACGATCAGAGCATCACTGGTGCTGCGAAACCGGCGTCTTCGTTTATGAGCGTCCAGGGATATGATGCCTTCAATCCCGGGACGAACTTCCGCGCCAAGACCGCCCTGGCTAATCAAAGCGGCGTCGTCTTCTTCCCGGGAAGCACGGGCCTCTACAAGACGATCAATGGCAAAGCGACGCTCGTCGGCGGCCTTGGCGTCTCTGGAGACGGTGTCGACCAGGACGACGTCGTCACCTTCTCGGCTTCTCTCGGATACCGTGCTCCGGTCGCGATCCGAGTCGACCAGTTGAAGGTCGTTCGCGATGTCCGACTGCCTTACATGAAGTTCAACCGCAATAACCTGGCGTGAGTTCTCGGGTTAGGAGATCCCAAGTGCGAGTCTTCTCCATGATTCGATTCGGATTATGTTTGCTGGGTGCGGGCCTCCTCACCCAGTCGGGGGCACGAGGACAGGATTGCCCCCACCATCACCACGGGCCGCTCCCACCGACACCTCGGACGGTCTGCGACGTGGGACACCCGTTTCAAGTCAAAGATCATGCGATGCGGTCAGATGCCCGCCATCACTTCGGTTATTACGTGGGCGGAGGAGCGGCGGTGGGAGGGCGAGGCTATTGTCCTCCCGAAGGCACCTTCGGATGGGACTACGGCGGCTTGGGCAAGGTCAACCTGAACTGGACCCGCGGCCGATATCAGATGGGAGGCGGAACCTATAAGGTCGAAACCTCCGAGCCGCTCCCTACCATCGCGAATTCCTTACTACATCGCGAATGAACTCCGCCGAAATCTTCCCTGTTTTGGACGCCGACCGGTTACAATGCCGACTAAGAAATACGGACCCATTCGCCTCGGGAGCTTGCGTCCATGGCTGGGGGATTGCGGCTGAGAATCTATGAGTCAAATCGGCCCGTCTTTTCCGACGAATTCTCGGGACCGATCGAGTTAGGACGTCAGGACAAGGGAGAACAAGGCCCTTTTACCCTGACGTCCTATCCAGATAAATCGCGATTGGTCATCGCCACCCACAACGAAGATTCGATCTCGCGAAAACATGCGATTCTTGAAGCGGTCGGAGACACCAGGGTCCGGATCAAGAATTTGAGCGAGACCGTGCCAATCCGTATCTCCGACGACGGCGTGCTTCTAGCACCAGGCGCGTCGAGCGAGTTCGGACTCCCTTGGGTTGTGACACTCGGTCGGAAGACGATTCGTGTACTGTCGGCGACACAAGAGGGCGAGAAGCCGCTACAGACATTGAATGCGGCGACCGCCCCGCCCGGGAGTGCAACCGGCATCCCCCCCCGTCTGCACAGCCTAAACCTCGCGACCGAAGGGGGAATGAGCCCCGAGTCGGTGATCCGATGGCTTCAGACGATGATGGGCGTCCTCCAAGCCGCGGCGGGGACTACCGAATTCCTCGAACGTGCGGCAAATGCCGTCGTTGACCTTGTCGGCCTTGATACCGGACGTGTCATGCTCCGAGACGGCGGCAATTGGAAAGCGGATGCGCTCGCGACCGCGCCTCGTATCGCGCCCGATCAAGTCTCCCCTCCGAGCCGTTATGTACTCCGCAAGATCCTTGAGGAGCGAAGAACGTTCTGGGAAGTGCCTGAAGTTAGCCTGAGCGAGGGACAGAGCCTCGATCGAGTCTCCGCTGTCGTCGCAGCACCGATCTTAAATCGTGCGGGTGAAGTGATCGGCGCGCTCTACGGGGATCGCAATTTCGAGAGTAGCTTCTCGAAAATTTCGGGGCCGATCACGATGGCTGAAGCGATGCTCGTCGAGGTTCTAGCGGGCGGGGTCGCTGCGGGGCTTGAACGCGTAAAACAAGAGAAGAAGGCGATCAAAGCGGAAGTGCTTTTTGAGCAGTTTTTCACGCCTGAGTTGGCGAAGCAGCTTCTCGCCAATCCCGACATGCTCCAGTCCCGTGAGAGCGAGGTGACACTCCTCTTCTGTGACATCCGAGGGTTCAGCCGGATCAGCGAGCAACTCGGTCCAGGCTCGACGATGGAATGGGTGAACGACGTCATGGGGGCGCTTTCCGACTGCGTAACCGCCCACGATGGAGTACTCGTGGATTATATCGGCGACGAGTTGCTTGCTATGTGGGGAGCACCCAAGAGCCAGCCCGACCACGCCTTGCTTGCCTGCCGGGCGGCAGTCGACATGCTCGATGTGATTCCCGTGCTCAACGAGCGGTGGAAAAGCGTTATCGCAAATGGCTTCGATCTCGGGATCGGCATCAATACTGGCCCTGCTCAGGTCGGGAACACTGGGACGAAGCGTAAGTTCAAATATGGGCCACTTGGCAACTCCGTAAATCTCGCGTCGCGGCTTCAGGGGGCGAGTAAGTATTTCAAGACACGCATCCTCGTTTCGGGCAACACGTACAACCAGATCGGGTGTAAGATTCCCGCCCGTAAGCTCGGGAAGATCCGAGTTATCAACATCCAAGAAGCCGTCGAAATCTATGAGTTGTCTTCTCTCAACCAGCCCAACTGGGAACCTCTGCGAAAGGGCTATGAACAGGCACTCGAAGCCTTTGAGGCCGAAAATTTCTCCCAGGCCGCCCGAACGCTTGGCATCCTCCAACTCGAATATCCCAACGATGGACCCTCTCTGATCTTGCTCTCACGCGTCGTGAACGCGAAGGTCGATCCCGCTTCCTACGATGCGATTTGGACCCTACCGTCGAAGTGACCTACCGCTTCAGTGACTCGTTCGCCGAACGCGACGGCCGCCGATGAAGCTGTCGAAGACGTATTTACCCAGGTCGTCGGCTCCGCAATAGGCTGCGACACCCTGTGAGACGCGAGCCATTTCTTCGACGAAATTGACCAGACCGAGATAGAAATAATCCTCGATCAGGGCGAAGCTAGAGATTCGGATTCCCGCGCTCGCACAACGCCGCACCTCGTTGAGAGTGTATCGAGCCGTCTTCTCCGAAGGGGGATACATCAGAACAACTTCACGTCCTTCGATATGTGCAGTTGGCTCACCGTCGGTAATGACAATGATCTGCTTATTGTTGGCCCCGTGCCGCGACAGGAGGCTTCGCGCCAGGCGGAGCCCAGCATCAATATTGGTGAAATGCTGCGGAACCTGACCGAGCGGCTTATCGAGGTCGAAGCGAAGATGCACGCGGCTGTCAAAGAGGCTAACCTGCTTTGGAGCGGAGTCGAGGAATTGTCGCTCTGTCATCACGTTGGCATACGTGTAAAACCCAACCAGTTGCAGGCTATCTTGAGGATATTGCGATCGCACCATCGCCTGGAGTGCCATCGCAACCTTTTTTGTTGTCGCGTATTTCCCGTACCGGCTCATCGATCCGCTCATGTCGACGAGGATGACCGTGGCGCATTTGGTCTGGTATTCAGTCTCATAAACTACATAATCATCGGATTTCAGCCGGATCGGCTTCCCGCCACCCTGGCGAGACATCGCGTTTTTTAGGGTTTCGTGCAGGTTGATGTTCGAGAGCGAGTCGCCGTAGACATAGGGTTTTGAGTCTTCGAGGCGAATCGATCCTCCACCCTTCTGTGCCGTCTCATGTTTGCCGGAAACGTCTCGCTGGAAAGTCTGGAACAACCCAGTCAAAGCTGATTCTTGGATACGACGGACGCCTTTGGGACTGACCCGGAACTTTCCCTCTTCGTCCTTCTCGATCAGCCCTTCCTTTTGGATCAATTCAAGTATTTCCGGGTTATCGGCGAGATCGTCGAAGTTCCGGAGCACCTGGTCGCCATATTGGAGGATATACTCCGCAAGCTGATCGAATGCCTTCTCAGCAGACTGCGGTGAGAATTGCTGCGACCCGTCCCACTCGGAATATTCGAAAAGAGCCATCGATACCTCATCCCGTCAACCATGAAGCCGGTTTAGCGTCGGTAAGAAGCCCCGCCGGTCTTGCTCGTCTTGTTCAATTTATTGTGGACGTGAAGCCCTTCGAGGATGAACTCGGCGGCGCTAGCGGTGACGGCATCCCGAGTTTCGGCGTCGGCCAGACCCGGCGAGAGCTTTTGGGCCAATTCATCGGCTTTCTTCCGAAGGTTCGGAACACGCTCGATGCGTTCGAGTACGTCTTTCACCGAAAGAGTGTCTCCGACCTCGACACCCTTGCCGGCCTCGAAATATTCGACAGACGAGCGGAAATCTTTCACGTCGAAATGGATGTCGAAAATCATCTTGACCGCTTCGCCGACAAGTCGGCCAATGAGCTTGTCTTCATGACCGTCATCTTCAGACATCGTCAATTCGAGCTTTCCTCGCGAGCTAGGGAGGACGTGGGTCAGATCCGAAACCCTCGGGACGATCGATCGTTCACCATTGATCAAGGCGCGGCGTTCCGCATTCGAAATCACGTTCTCGAGGTTCGCGATTGACATTCGCACCGAGACCCCCGACGCTTGGTTCACATGGCTCGAAGACCGGGCTAGGCGTGAGACTTCTTCAACCACTTCTTTGATATATAGGGGCACTGTCAACTGCGACCCGCGGCGATCGATCCAGGCATTCTGATCGCTGATCGCTATGCCGAGTTCACGTGTCAGCGGATAATGCGTTCGGACGACCGATCCGATCCGGTCTTTGAGCGGGGTCACGATCCGTCCCCGATTCGTGTAGTCCTCGGGATTGGCCGAGAAGACCATGCAGAGGTCGAGGTTTAGCCGGACAGGGAAGCCGCGAATCTGGATGTCACGTTCTTCAAGGACGTTGAAAAGCCCCACCTGGATTTTCGGTGAGAGGTCGGGCAGTTCGTTCATGCAGAATATGCCGCGATTCGCCCGCGGGATCAGGCCGAAGTGCATTGTCAATTCGCTCGACAGATAACGACCCTCGGCATGCTTAATCATGTCGACTTCACCGATGAGGTCGGCGATTGTCACGTCGGGTGTCGCCAGCTTTTCCTGATAACGCTCTTCCCGTCCGACCCACGCGATCGGCGTCGCGTCACCGAGAAGGGCCACTTTATCTCGCGACTCTTTCGAAAGCGGAGCGAATGGATGGTCGTTCACTTCCGATCCTTCGATGATCGGCATGGCGTCGTCAAGGAGGAGGACAAGTTGGCGAAGCATCCTGGTCTTGGCCTGACCGCGAAGGCCAAGAAACAGCATATCGTGGCGCGAGAGGATCGCGTTTTGAATCTGGGGAACGACGGTCTCATCGTAACCGAGGATCTCAGGAAATAACGGCTTTTTGGCTCGCAACCGTTCGATGAGGTTGCGTCTCATCTCTTCCTTCACCGATTCGAGCTTGTAGCCGCTTGCCCGCAACTCGCCGAGGGTTCGGGGACGGTCCGTCGCCATCGTTGCATGCTCCGAAGTATCTAGGCGATGAACGGCCCCATCGTCGAAAGGGCCGTATAAGGAATCGCGGTGAAGCAATCGAAGGGCACGGTTACGCCCGACGAAAATATGCTAGGCACCTTCAGCCGAAAGTCAACGCTGACGCACGGCGACCGGAAGTCAGCCCAATCAGGAAGGGACGCCGTCCATGTTGAAGAGCCGACTCACGCTTTCGCGGCGATGGATCGAGAGTATCGCATCGGCGAAGAGCGGCGCGACACTCACAACCTTGACATTTGAACTGAGAGGTTCGTATCGGAAGCCGATGGTGTCGGTCATAACCAACTCTTTGATCGGGCTCGCCGCGATTCGGGCAACGGAACCTTTGGTCAGAACCCCGTGTGAGACACAAGCGTAGATGTCTTTCGCACCACGGGCCTTGCACGACAGGGCCATCTCAATCAGCGTCCCGCCTGAGATGGTAAAGTCGTCGACGATGAGAACATTTTTCCCCTGAACCTCGCCGATAATGTCGAGCACTTCGGCCCTCTCATTGTGATCTTGCCGACTCTTATTGCCAATCACGACCGGCGCACGCAACATGTTCGCGAATTTATAGGCCTGCTTCCCGAACCCGACGTCGGGCGATGCGACAACAAGGTCAGGAATTTGCTTCTTACGGAAATAGTCGACCAAGACTGGCATCGCATAAAGATGGTCGACCGGGACCTTGAAAAATCCCTGGATCTGCGGGCTGTGTAGATCCATCGTCAAGACGCGGTCGGCACCCGCCGCTTCGATTGCGTCAGCACAAACACGGGCGCGGATGGAAACGCGAGGTTCGTCTTTCTTGTCGCCTTTGGCGTAGGAGAAGAAAGGGATAACGGCAGTCACCTGGGCCGCGCTGGCCCGCTTTAACGCATCAATCCAGAACAGGAGTTCGACGAAATTGTCATTGACTGGGAACTCGGTTCCCTGGATCACGAAAACGTCGCGTCCTCGGACGTTTTCCAGGACGCGGACGAACACGTTTCCCTCACTGAAAATCTTCGTCTCCGACTTGGCCAGGCCGATACCGATTTCCGCACAGAGCGCCGCCCCAAGTTCGCGACTGGCCCGACCGGCGAATATCTTCAGTTCGCCAAATGGGTCGGTTTGCTTGGAGCTGCAAATCAGCGAATTGTCCATGACCGCCCCATCCTCCAGGCAGAGAGCAACCCCATCCCGGTTCGGGAGCGGCGGTCGGCATCCTCTGGCATTTGACCGAGATAGACGATCTTAACCAGAGCTTAATCGAAGTGGCTTGGTTTCGCCAGACACGGAAGGCTTTGATCGCACACGGGGTAGACCCTGCCCCGCGAGATCGAAATGAATTACCATGAGGTTTCGGCTGAAGAAGTTCGCGTAAGACGGGATATAACGAAGGTGAGGGATTCGATGCACTCTTATCGATCAGAAATACGCCGTCGGGTACAAATGTTTGCGGTAGGGCTGGCCCTGGCATTAGGGGCATTGATCGGCGGAGGCCATTCGGTCGCTAGTGAGAGAAACGTGCCAATCGAACGTCCACACGCGACGTTCGCATCGTTTCCCCAGGCTCAGGCCCCACGTCTCAGCTTGGAGGGCGGCGTCGCTTGGATCAACACGGACCGTCCGATCCATCTTGACCGACTCCGCGGAAAGGTCGTCCTGCTCGACTTCTGGACGTACTGCTGCATCAACTGCCACCACGTCCTCCCCGACCTCGCCAAGCTCGAAGCGAAATACAAGAATCAGCTCGTCGTCATCGGGGTCCACACCGCGAAATTCCCGGCCGAGCGCGAAACACAGAACATTCGCAAAAAAGTACGTGAATACAACATCAAGCATCCAGTTGTGAACGATGCCAATCAGGTGCTCTGGCGACGTTTCGGCATCCAGGGTTGGCCAACCCTCGCCGTCATCGACCCGACGGGCCGACCGGTCTACGCCGAAAGCGGCGAGGGGCAATTTGCCGCACTCGATCAGGTCATCGGAGAACTGGTCAAGACGCATAAAGCTCTGGGAGATCTCGACGAAACTCCCGTCCAATTCTTTTCCGAGAGTGATACGACTCAAACTGAGGGATTGCTATTTCCGGGCAAAGTACTCGCGGATCAGCCCGGGAATCGTCTCTTCATCTCCGACACGGGCCATAATCGCGTCGTGATAACGAACCTAGCTGGCGAGCATCAGTCCACGATTGGGAGCGGCGAGGAAGGATTGGCGGACGGAACTTTCGAGCAGGCGAAGCTGAATCGACCCCAGGGGCTGTGTCTGGTCGGTGAAATGCTCTACGTCGCCGATACGGAAAACCATGCGATTCGCGCCGTCGATTTGAAAGCCAGGACGATTCGCACCGTCGCGGGGAACGGTTCCCAGGCTGCTTATGGGGCGAGGGGCGGTCGAGGTGCCGAGGCGATTCTCAATAGTCCGTGGGACTTGATCCTCTTCCCCAATTCACGAACTTTGGCCGTCGCGATGGCCGGGCCACATCAGATTTGGCAATTCGATCTCGACACAGGCGCGACCGGAGTCTGGGCAGGATCGGGACGTGAGAACATCGTCGACGGCCCCCTCGCGGAGGCCGCCTTTGCCCAACCGAGCGGACTCGCCACCGATGGAAAGCATCTCTTCATCGCCGATTCCGAGGTCTCCGGAATCCGATCAATCGATCTTACCCTTCCCGACGCGAAGAAGGTTGTCGAGACGGTTGTCGGGATCGATTTGTTTGGATTCGGCGATGTCGACGGGCAAGGCAACCAGGTCAGGCTCCAGCACTGCCTCGGACTTGCATATGGCCAAGGCAAACTCTTCATCGCCGACTCGTACAATAACAAGATCAAGTCATGTGACCCAGCCACCAAGTCGGTGCATTCGTTCGCCGGGTCTCGAACCCCGGGCGCGACCGACACACCGGCACATTTCGACGAGCCCGGTGGGTTGAGCGTCGCTGGTAATGATATTTACGTTGCCGACACAAACAATCATCTCATCCGGGTCGTCTCGGTCGACTCGAAGCAGGTTCATACA
The DNA here is from genome assembly GCA_025356435.1 of Isosphaeraceae bacterium. Taxonomy (GTDB): domain Bacteria; phylum Planctomycetota; class Planctomycetia; order Isosphaerales; family Isosphaeraceae; genus CAMFLR01. Next base: position 10,180 of record JANXSY010000002.1, read on the forward strand.
CTCAAACTTTCGGGCGTATCGCCTCCTCGGATCAAAGAGGTTCCTACGTTTGCGAACGCTTCGATCGTCACGATCGAATCGGCTCAGGCTGCGCCTGGCAAGGTCTTCTCGTTGGTGATCACTCCCGTTTTGGCGAAGGGTTACGACCTCAACTCGCAGGCCCCGATGACATTCCTCGTGGAGACGCCGGATAAGCCGGGTGCTTTGTCTGCCCTCAATCCGACGACCGGAGGACGGATCGATCCTCCTACGATTCCGTTCGTCGTGTCGGTTCCGTTGGCCTCGGAAGCCAAAGCGGGCGAGACGCTCAACGTCAGAGTCTCGCTCAAGGCGATGGTCTGCCTGCCGAACACTCTCTGCACGGTCAAGAACTTCGTGTGGAACATCCCCGTTAAGTTCGTCGACGGCGCACCGAAGCAAGTTGCCATCGGCGCGAAATGAATGCGAAGGGACGCGTGCCGATCTCGGTTCCGACGGCCTTCGGTTAACTGTCAGTCGCCGTTTCTTTCGACCTCAATCTCAAGCCAACGGGAAGGCTATCACCGAGGGCCTGGCCCTGCTGGCTCGCTGCGAGTTCGGTATATTCCCGGACTGACTGGACCGTTGAGTCTTCGGCACCGAGGACGATGAGCCGGTCAATGACTTGCTGACGCAAGTCTTCGTCAAGGTCTCGCGCACGATCGCCGGCGACTCGTCCTAGCTGCCCCAACGCGAAAATCGCGTCGGTCGTCTCGCGGCCGGGGGCGAAGTTCTTCCCCAGAACCGAGCGGGTCCAGCCTTCCGCCTTGTCCTTGGCGACAACAGTGTTCGCTGGACCGTAAAGCGGCAAGCGGGCACCGACTCGTCCCAGACACCAGAGGACGTGACTGCCGATTGTGGCTCGTCCCACCTCCTTGATCAGTGCGTCACCAATCGACTCTTTGACCGGCCCAGCCAGTCGCTCGAGTGAGGCGGCGCACCGCCAGATCTCGGCTATCTCGTGCGGCTCGGGCTTGGGCCGGCTGCTTTTCTTCGACGTGCCCGCCTTGGCGGGGAAGAGGAAAGGAGTAAGTCGCCTGTAGATCTCTTCATGGTGGGTCTTGTTTAGGCCAGCGGCGACACGTCGCCAGAGAATCCACCACTCGGCCCAGCATTGCAGATCTTTGACGTTCTTCACGCCCAGGTGAAAGCTTGGCCAGAGCGCCTTAATGCGGTTCTCGTCGAGCGGGAAGCCGACGCCCGGTCTGAGGAAGTAACCCGCGAGATTAAACCACCGTGACTCGTGCTGCGGAGATTTGTTCCGCGATTCGGCCACATCGCGGAGCGGCTCCCATAAGGCACGCAGCGCCGACGGGGGCCAGGAGTCGCGGGGAGCGTCGATTGCCTCTTCGAGTCGCCTCACGAGGCGAGCCGGCCCATCGACCTCTATGACCCCGGTCCCAGAGTAGGCTTGCCGGATTGCATGAATTCCGGCGTCGACCTCGGATTGTTCAATGACGACAGTCGATGAACCGTCATCGAGAATGGGAAGCGCCGGAGAAGAATGTCCGGGCACCTTCCTGAGTTGGATCTGGAGTCGCCAGCGGCGGTCATCGGTGCGGGAGAGGCACCATACTTCGATCGTGCCGATCTCTGTCACCTTCGCCGCGAGCCTCACCACGACACGCTCGGCCTTTGCCTTGCGGCCGACCCGGATGTGGGTCTGCAAGGGCGGGAGGTCGAGGATAGTGTCAGGGTCCGAGTTCACCAGGTCGCCGGGCTTGTCGTTCGGCCGGATCGACGAACTGGCCAGCGGAAAGGAAACCGGTTGATCTGTCAGGAGGTCGAAGTCATGCTGCTCGATGGCAAACTCGTCGCCCTCCTGGGCGTCGCGTGGGACGACGCACAGCCAAGGGCGACTCGACGAGGCGGTGTCGAGGCCGACGTACTGAGACCTTGCCGTACCGCCGCCAATCCGAATCCCGCCTCCCCTGCGGACCACCCCGTAATAGGCCGCTCCGTGGGCTACCGCGAGGTCGAGCGAGGCATTGCTTAAGACGCGCGGGCGGTAAGCCGGGCCTTCTTCGCCCTCGAACCAGGATGTCATGACTGCAACGACACGCTCGCGAATGATGTTCGGCGTGAGAGCCCCCCCGTTGAAGAGGATGGCGTCCGGCCTGGCGGGACGGTCATCGGGTGTGAGTCCCCCCTGCCCGACCGCCTCGGCTTTGTGTCGCCGCAGGAAGGCGGCAAGATGCTTGGGAATCGCAGGGTCGGCGACGAACGGCAGGCCAAACTCCTGGAGGCCGCTCTTTCCCATCCTGCCAGGATCTTCGTCCCGGCGTGTGATGGGGAAGAATCCTTCCATCACGATCTCGGCGACTTCCGACTTCGTCAGTTCGGATTGGATACTACCGCCGATAATCTTCGAGCCTCGACCCGCGATCGTGACGGGCCAGCGTTCTTGTGCGCCTTCGCCGAGCAACTTCTCCTTGGCCGTCCGGCAAGAGTAGCGGAGGGCCGACCACTGTTCGGTATCGAGGCGTGTGCCGCCGAGCTTCTTCTCGACGCGATGAGCCAGGGCGAGGTCGATGTTATCGCCACCGAGCATGAGATGGTCGCCAACGGCGACGCGACGGAACCCCGGCCCGGTCGGCGTCTCGATGACCGTGATGAGGCTGAAGTCGCTCGTCCCGCCTCCGATGTCGCATACGAGAATCAGTTCGCCAGCGCGAACCTCACGTTGCCAGACGTCCTGATGCGAGACGATCCAGCAATAGAAGGCGGCCTGAGGTTCTTCGAGAAGAACAAGGTTTGGATAGCCGGCCTGTTTTGCGGCGAGGACGGTCAGCTCCCGCGCCGCTTCGTCGAACGACGCGGGGACGGTCAGCACGACTTCTTGCTTCTCAAACAAGCACTCAGGATTTTCGAGAGCGAAGGTCACGTCCCAAGCATCCCGGATATGCCGTAAGTACTCGGCCGAGGCTTCGACTGGAGATACTCGCCTTGCCTCGCTCGGCGCTCCCCAGGGAAGGATATCGGCCTCCCGATCAACTCCTGGATGGCAGAGCCAGCTTTTCGCAGAACTGACGAGATGCGCTGGAACCCTCGCCCCCTGGACCCGCGCGAACTCCCCGACGATCCGGTCGCTCCCCTCAGCCCATGGCGTATCCCCCGCGCCCTGCGGCAACTCGTGGGCACCAGGAAGATAGAAGAACGACGGAAGCATCGGTCGGGGAGCGGTCTCGCCAGCCGCGACGAGTTGAGGGATCTCAAAGGTGCGAATATCGGCAGTTGGACGCTCGCGTCCCTTGGTATCGACGTAAGCGACGGCGCTGTTCGTCGTGCCGAGGTCGATGCCGATGATATAACGAGAAAGTGCCATGAGCGGAAACACCCCGGTCAGAAAGCTGGCATCCCTTATCCGACGACGAAATTCACCAGCTTGCCTGGAACGACGATGACCTTCTTGATCGTCTTTCCTTGCAGAAAGACGATGATCTTCTCATCCGACCTCGCCGCGGCTTCGAGCTCTTCCTGCCCGATCCCGTTGGGGACGACAATCTTGCTCTTCACCTTCCCGTTTAACTGCACCGGGATTTCAATCTGTTCATCGACGAGCAAGGCTCGATCGTAATTCGGCCAAGGCTCATAGGCGAGCGTGTTCGAGCCGCCCAGAAGTTGCCAGAGTTCCTCGGCCAGATGGGGGGCCATCGGAGCGAGCAACAGCGAGAACGTCTTCATCGCCGAAAGCGGCCTGACGGCTTCGGAGGTGAAGAAATTCACGAACTCCATCAACTTGCTGATCGCCGTGTTGAATCGCATCGCTTCGAGGTCGTCAGTAACTCCGGCGATGGTCTTGGCGATGATCCTGATTTGCGCCGGGGAAGGCTCGACGTCTTTGATTCTGGGGTCGAGCTGGGTCTCTATCTCTTCAAAATCCACGATCATCCGCCAAGAACGCGCGAGGAATCGATAAACGCCTTCGACCCCCTTCATGCTCCACGGCTTGACCGCTTCGAGCGGACCCATGAACATCTCGTAAAGTCGAAGGCTGTCTGCGCCATACTCGTCGACGATCTGGTCCGGCGAGATCACATTTCCTCGACTCTTGGACATCTTGTGAGCACGGACGTCTACCGTGATTTCTGGGTCACTCGTCCAGTAAAATCGATCCCCTCGTTTTACAACGTCAGTCGGCTGTAATAGGACAGATTCAAACATCTCGGCGGTAGCACCCCGGGCCAATTTCGAGCCGAGCGGTTCAAGAGCCTCTTCGGCATTTACTTTTCGATCGTCGATTGCTCGAAACCCTGTGTATTCCGTCTCTCCAAGGATCATTCCCTGATTGAAGAGCCTTTGGAATGGCTCTGGGGTGCTGACGAGCCCTCGATCGAAAAGCACCTTATGCCAGAACCGGCTGTAGAGCAGATGCAAAACCGCGTGCTCGGCGCCGCCGACGTAAAGGTCAACGGGAAGCCAGTATTTCTCCAACTCCGGTGACCACGGCTGCTTATCGTTCTTCGGGTCGATGTACCGGAGGTAGTACCAGCAAGACCCCGCCCATTGCGGCATCGTGTTGGTCTCGCGGCGATATTGATCCGAATAGTGGACCCAATCCTTCGCCTTGCCGAGCGGCGGTTCGGGCTTGCCGGATGGGCGGAAATCATCGAGTTCGGGCAACAAGACGGGCAGTTCCGACTCGTCCACTGTGATGACCGAATCATCGTCGCCGAGCAAGATGGGGAACGGCTCACCCCAATAGCGCTGCCGGCTGAAAAGCCAGTCGCGGAGCTTGGTGTTGACCGCCTTCTTGCCGAATCCACATCCTTCAAGCCAAACGATGATCGCAGCCTTGGCCTCGGTCGTCGGCATACCATCGAGGCAGAGCGGCGGTGAATTCTGACAAACAGACGGGATGTCGCCATTCCGCGAGTTGACGGCGACCCCTATTTCGGTCTCGGCTTTGTCGAGGGGGAAATCGGACTCCGACGTATTCTTGGCGACGACGCGAATGATCGGCAGATCAAAAGTCTTCGCAAATTCGAGGTCGCGATCGTCGTGACCGGGCACGGCCATGATCGCACCGGTTCCATATCCCATCAGCACGTAATCCGCGATCCAAACGGGGATCGGGCGGCCGTTGACGGGGTTTGTCGCATAACTGCCCGTGAACACGCCGGTCTTCGTCTTTGCGAGATCGGTCCGATCCAGATCCGACTTCCGCGAGGCCGTTTCGCGGTAATCCCTCACCGCTATCCGGTGGTCCTCGGCCGTCAGTGAATCGACCAGAGGGTGCTCGGGCGCGAGGACCATGTATGTCGCGCCGAAGAGGGTGTCGGGACGGGTGGTGAAGACGCGGATGGGGCTGACGCCCTCGACGGAGAAATCGACCTCGACCCCTTCGCTGCGGCCGATCCAGTTGCGTTGCATGTCTTTGATCGGGCGGGGCCAGTCAAGTCCTTCGACATCGTCGACCAAGCGGTCGGCATAGGCGGTGATCCGAAGCATCCATTGCTTGAGCGGCATCCGGACAACGGGGAAGTCGCCGACTTCGCTCTTTCCGTCTTTCACCTCTTCATTAGAGAGGACGGTTCCGAGACCTGGACACCAGTTAACTGGCACTTCGGCGCGATAGGCCAGTCGTCGCGAGTCGCGATAAACACGGGCATCGCTCGTCCCGTCCGGGATCGGAAGTTCGGCGATGGGACGGCCTTTGCCCTTCCGGTGATGTTTGTGGCCATCGACCCACTCAAAATCTGGGTCGTACCAGGTATCGAAGAGCTGGAGGAAAATCCACTGCGTCCACTTGTAATAGCCGGGATCGGTCGTGTCGACCTCGCGATCCCAGTCATAGGAGAAACCGAGTGACTTGATCTGGCGACGGAAATTATCCACGTTCGCCTTGGTCGTCACTTTAGGATGAACATTGTTCTTGATTGCGTACTGCTCGGCCGGAAGGCCGAAAGCGTCCCAGCCCATTGGATGTAGGACGTTATATCCACGCATCCTTTTGTAGCGACAAAGGATATCGGTTGCGGTGTAACCCTCGGGATGACCGACGTGGAGTCCGGCCCCGCTCGGATAAGGGAACATGTCAAGGATATAGAGCTTCGGCTGATCGGGAACAAAGTCGCGCGTCTTGAATGTCTTCTGCTCTTCCCAGAATGCTTGCCACTTCGGTTCGATACGTTGAGGATGGTATGCGGGCATGGAAGAAAACTCCGAGGCAAGCCGGGCGAATTCCGTCGAGATCGGGAAGCCAGACAAGAAAAAACCCGCCAGGCTTGCGCGGGCGGGATTGATGGAATTCTTGGTTCAGGATACCTGAAGGACGCTCCCTTCGCCAGGAGCGATCCGGCATGTCAACCTGACAACCGATCGACGGCGATCTTTACAAGTTGGTCCCCGACGCGAATGAGCCTCAACTTGAGAAAAAAAGAAGAAATCACTCCGTTTTTCGATCACTCGTCCAAACAGCGTGTAGACTTGAGTCGAATCCGCTGATTTCTCCAGGATCGCGTCAGGCGATCGTGGCATCGCGGTTGCATTTGTTGAGTATCGTCGCGTTCAGGGCGACGACTGAAGACCAAGCCCCGATCATTTTGAGCGAGGAGTGATGTCATGGCTATCTTGCGCATGGCCCAGGACCGTCTGCGTCTCTACCGTATGGTCACCATTTGTCTTTCCGTCACGTTGCTCATCAATGGCGTGGGATGCAGCCACCGTCGTTCCTCGATGCGACCCGTGTATGGAGCGCCGGGACTACCAGTTTCGCGTGGGGCTAGTAGTGTCATCACCAATGAGCCGATCCCCTCAATGTCGCCATCGCGGATCGATCAGGTCGAGATCGATTCCGAGTTGTTGCCGGTCAACCCCTCGAAGGATCGCGACATAAATGTTCGGCCGTCCCGGAATACGACGCCCCCCGCAGCTGACGCGATTGGCGAGCCCGACCTTCGGATTCCCGGCAGTCCCAGTTCAGAACGGGTACCGAAGGCCAATATTAAAGGTCCCGAATTGAACGCACCGAGCGCCTCGCGAAACCGCGGTCTTCGGACGATTGCCAAAACACGTCAAACTTCGCTCAAGGAAAAGGTTCGCCCCTTCGTGAACGACGCAGAAGACCTGTTCCAGCCGCCCAAGGCCGACCGTTCGTGGAAATATGTCGTCGTCCACCACAGCGCCAATGCTCAAGGCAGCTACGATCAGATTGATCGCGAGCATCGCAAGATTCAGGGTTGGGACGGATGCGGTTATCACTTCGTGATCGGCAACGGCAGCGACAGCCCGGATGGCCAGATCGAGGTCGCCCGGCGGTGGGCCAATCAGAAACACGGGCTGCACTGCCGTAATGGCAAGAATCCGGACGTGAACGAATACGGCATCGGGATTTGTCTTATTGGCAACCTCGACGAATCGCCGCCCACGCCCAAGCAGATCGCCGCAGCCCGAGCCTTGGTGGCTTATCTCGCCGACCGCTACGAGATTCCCGCCGACGCGGTTGGCACTCATGCCGAACTCGCCGGTAGCCCGACCGCCTGTCCCGGCAAACATTTCCCCGAGGAACAGATCTTCGGCTCGAAACACCTTGCCTCAAAATAAGACATACTCGATGCACGCAGACTGACAGGCCCCGAGGCATTGGGGCCTTTTTTATTTCGAAGAGACGAGATCTGCCTCGTATTCCCTCAAAAACTCGAGAAGCTGTCTCGTCTCGTTGGGACCGATCTTATGGGCGAAGGCCACGTCGTCGAAATCTTCAAGGATCGCCTTGAACTGGGCCGAAGTGATCGCCATCCCGGCATGGACTGCCTTCAACGAACGACTTCGATAGGTCAGCGGCCCGCCTGTCTTGCTGCTGAGGAATTCGAGTATGTGCAACTCAACCCTTAGCAACGAGGCGTCGTCAACGAAAAACTTGCCACCGCGATCGAAGCCGACGCGAGGGTCGTTGGTGGCCTTGAAGATCCAGTCATGGACGACCAGCTTCATGACTTCTATGCCCCCCGTCCGATTCCAGAGAGTCGAATCGATCGGGACAGTCGAGGTGACTCCTGGTCCGGTTGTCGTGTCAGCAGCCGGCTTCGAAATTGGGGATTGAACCTCGTCGTTGACCGGGGACGTGGCAACCGACACGGACGCTGGCTTGTTCATCGATGCGATCGCGAGCGATGCCGCCTTTACCTCAGCCGGGCTTGGCTTTGGCTCCAGCTTCAGAACGACCGCGATTGGATCAATCGGCATCACCAATTTGGCTTGCGGATTAGAACCAGGTTTGATTTCGAGCGGAGCGATGACCGCAACGGTGGGTGGTATCGACAGCTTGACGGGACGTTTGCGCGACACTTCCAGCAGTTTATCGAGACCTTTTCGAAGTTCGAGAGCCTTCTCTGCGGGGCTTCCCAACCGTTCCGAAGCTGCGAGAGCGGTATCAATCGGGGACTTCAAGTCGGGATGATCTTTGAGGAAGGGGGAGAGACTGATCAGCGATCCCTGGAATAATCGATAGCAACCCGAAGTGTCACCCTGGTTATACATCAGGACGCCCTCGTTGATGATCTGGAAAGTCGCCTTCTCCAACGGAACGGCCAGTTCGATCGACCAGGACGGCTCGTCGGCCTGAGACCGATCCGGATTGAGCAAGGCCATACCAATGAGAAAAAAAATCGAACCGGCCATGTTCCGCGTCATGATTCGGCACCCCCAGGCGGATAGACAGTCGACAGCGGTTGGTATCCGCGGCGTAGGGCTTCGTGGAGCAGAGCGATCATGGTCATCGAATCGGTGATTTCGCCCCGGGCCATCATGGCCCATACTTCCTCCCAGGCCAGCTTCCGGACCTCGAGCCTCTCAGTGCCTTCCGGCTGGCTCGGTCCTTCCGTCAACTCGGTCGCTCGAAAGATCGACGCGACTTCGTCGCTCACGGAATTTGAGAGGTGAGAGACGGCCAGGAGTTCGAGTCGCCCGGCGACCAGGCCGGTCTCCTCTCGAAGTTCGCGTCTCGCCGTTTGGTCGATCGGTTCGCCTTCGAGGCCTCCTCCCTCGGGTATTTCCCAGGAGTAGGCGTTGAGGGGATATCGATGCTGACCGATCATCCAGATCCGACCCTGATCGTCGACGGGCAAGACACCCACCGCGCGGTTCTTGAAGTGCACGACTCCGTAGATCCCCGGTAGACCGTCCGGGCGGAGGATCTGATCCTCGCGGACGGTGATCCAGGGATTGTCGTAAACCTCCCGCGTGGCCAAGGTCGTCCAGGGGTTAGTAGAATCAAGGTCGGACACGGCGACTCAACCCTTAAGTGCGGCCTGAAGTGTCGTCCCCATATCGGCCGGGCTCTTGGCGATCCTGATGCCTGCCGCTTCGAGCGCCGCGATCTTGTCGGATGCTTTTCCTGTGCCCCCCGAGATGATCGCTCCCGCGTGCCCCATGCGTTTGCCTGGAGGGGCAGTCTGGCCCGCGATGAACGCCGCCATCGGCTTCGTGAACTTGCCCGACGCCTTCAACTCGGCGGCCTGTTCTTCAGCATTGCCGCCGATCTCGCCCATCATCAACACCGCGTCGGTGTCGGGATCGGCCTCAAACATCATGAGCACATCGACAAAGCTTGTCCCGTTCACCGGGTCGCCACCAATCCCGACGCATGTGCTCTGGCCTATTCCGAGATTCGTGAGCTGCCAGACCCCCTCGTAGGTGAGTGTTCCCGACCGGCTCACCAATCCCACACGGCCCGGCTTGTGAATATAACCCGGCATGATCCCGATCTTGCAGGCACCCGGAGTAATCACCCCCGGGCAATTCGGGCCGATCAGTCGAGCCTTGGGATGATGGGCCTTCAAATAAGCCACCGCCCTTGCCATGTCGAGGACAGGGATTCCCTCGGTGATTGCGACGATCAGGCTGATCCCCGCGTCGGCCGCTTCGAGAATGGCGTCGGCCGCGAAGGGGGGCGGGACGAAGATCATCGTCGCATTCGCACCGACTTTTTCGACCGCCTCGTGACATGTGTCGAAAACGGGCACGCCCAGGGTCGACTTGCCGCCACGTCCGGGAGTCACCCCACCGACGAGGTTTGTGCCGTAGTCTCGGCAGTTTTCGGAGTGAAAGGCCCCCGCCTTGCCGGTGATGCCCTGGCAGATCAGCCGCGTATTCTTATCGACGAGGATACTCATGGGGAAATCATCCGGCGAGGGTGAATGCGAGGGGCAACCCTCGGATTTTTCCAGAAAGTAGATAGGGCTGTCGTGTGGTTTTGAAGCCGTGCGACGGTCACGAGTTAACTTTCGTTCGCTATCGCGCGGCAGAGCTTGCGAAATGTGGGACGGAGCGACTTTTCCAGATGCTTCGCGAATTCTCCGGTAAATCGATGGCGGCGGATCAACCCGATGACGTCCGCCAGATCTTGGGCGCGGAGTAGATTTGCCGACCCGCTCCTCAGTTTCATCTCGATCAAGTCCGCCAGCGAGACCGTCGCAATTCCGTCGATTTCGACCCGATTTCTAGGGGTTGAGCCGAGTTGATCGAGCAAAATCAGGTGCACAGGCAAACCATCTCGAACAAACTCCTTTCGAACGGCGTCGTGTTCGAAGCCCATCGTTTTCAACAATTTGGCGAGCGGTTCGGCAGTTCCTTCGATGAAAATATCGATGTCGCGAGTTGTCCGGATGTGACCGTGAAGAACAACGGCGACTCCGCCTATTACAGCACCGGATATCCCGGCCTTTTTCATCGAAGCGGTGAGTTCCCTCGCCGTTTCTAAGATTGCGCCGCGACCGTCGAGCAAGAGGATCGCCTCTTCTCGGAGATCGAGTCCGATTGGTGAGGATGCGACCGAAGCCGAGTTGGCCATGATCGGGCTTATGCCGCCCCCTTGGCTGCGGCGACGACCTTCTTGGCCGCGTCGGTAAGGCCGTCTGCCGTGATGATCTTGCGGCCGGACTCTGAAAGCAGTTTCTTGCCCAGTTCGACGTTCGTCCCTTCGAGGCGGACGACAAGTGGGATGTTGAAGTCGATCTCATCATAGGCGGCCAAAAGCGCCGAGGCGATGATGTCACACTTCATGATTCCGCCGAAGATGTTGACCAGGACGGCCTTGACGTTCTTCGTGCCGAGTAGGATACGGAACGCTTCAAGGACCTGGTCCTTCTGGGCTCCGCCACCGACGTCGAGGAAATTCGCCGGCTCACCGCCGTGATATTTGATGAGGTCCATCGTGCTCATCGCCAAGCCCGCCCCGTTGACGAGGCAGGCGATGTCGCCATCGAGGCTCACGTAGCTCAGTCCGCTCTTGCCGGCTCGTAGCTCGTTCGGGTCTTCCTCATTCTCGTCGAGAAGGTCAGCGATAGCCTTGTGGCGGAACATCGCGTTGTCGTCGAAATTGAGCTTTGCGTCGAGCGCGAGCACGTCACCGTTGTCGGTGACGATCAACGGGTTGATCTCGGCGAGCGAGGCATCAGAGTCGATAAAAAACTTCACGAAGGCCTTGAAGAGGGCCTCACCCTTCTTGACACTTTCGCCCTTGAGGCCGAGGGCCTTGCTGATCTTCCTCGCCTGGAAGTCGGCAAGCCCTAGTCCGATGTCAATCGGCTCTTTATGGATCTTCTCAGGTGATTCGCTGGCGACGGTCTCGATCTCGACGCCGCCTTCGGTCGAAGCCATCAAGACCGGGCACTGGGTCTCCCGGTCGACTGCGACAGCGAGATAAAGTTCACGCGAGATATCGTGTCCGACGGTGACCAGCACCTTACGGATCATTTGGCCTTCTCGGCCCGTCTGATAGGTCACGAGCGTCTTGCCGAGCAGACTCGCAGCGGCAGACTTCGCTTCGTCCTTGGTACGGACAAGTTGGACACCCTTGGCCATACCGTCCAGCCGGGGCTTCATCCCGCTGGCGATTTCGAGCGCCTCGTCTCGATCGGCGTCGGGGCCGATTGCGATCCCCTTACCACGTCCGCCCGCGTGGACCTGGGCCTTGACTACTATCAGGCCTCCGCCGAGCTTGTCATACGCCGCAGCGGCCTCGTCCGGGGTCGTTACGACGATTCCCGCCGGAACGGCGACACCCGCCGCCTGAAGGAGATCCTTGGCCTGGTATTCGTGAACTTTCATGGCAGCAGACTCGGCCTCGGCTGGGGGTCGCGACGCGGGTCGTCTCGATGCTCAACGACGTCAACACGTTCTACCAAACCCGTGCCGTCGGGGCCAGACCCCCGTCACGCTCAGCGTCCCTCGCCGAATTCTCGCTCGATCTCGCGTTCGATTTTTTCGATCTCTTCGTCGGAGGGGAACATCGGGTCGCGTTGAAACGCCGCCTTCAACTCTCCCGAACGCTCAACTTCTCCGAACTCGCGTACCCAATAGTCCGTTTCGGCCTGGCTGACGGAGGAGGGCTTCTCGGGTGCCGAGGCTTTCGACTCCTCGGCACGCTTCTGCTCAGCCTGCCCGAGCTTTGTGAGGAAGTCGTCGGCCGTCACGCTGGCGGCCTTCCTCCTGCGGGCGGACGTACGAACTTGATTATCCGACGAGATCACGGTGAGCCGTTTTGGATCGGAATGTTCCCGGATCAACTCGGCAATCCGCTCGTCGGCAGTCGGGTTATCAACGGCGAAGAAAACCGTAATTCCCTTATGACGAATTTGAGAAGGCAGTCCTTCAAAGAGTTTCTTCGCGTCAAAAACGACAGTGGTAAGATGCGACTCCACCGGGCCGAGTTTGGAGGCGAGGTCATTCAAGAACCTCGTCCGTATCAGTCGGAACCCATCGGGACCGAACCGCTTGCCGAGCAGGCCGGCGGCGAACATCACATTATAACCGTCGATTAGAGTGCGCATGTGGATCGCTGGACGACTACGGTGGAAGATTAATCTTAGTCTATCTTATTCCCCGTCCGAGTATTCGGCAAATGTCGTGTCAGTTGGTGCTCGACGGATTTAACTCGTAACGAACTTCGCCCGCCACGATGGCCATCACTGCACGACCTCTCACTTTCCAACCGCCATAAGGGGTGTTGCGGCTCTTCGAGTAGAACTTCGAGGCGTCGATCGTCCACTCCATCGCGGGATCGATCAGAGTCACGTCGGCATCCGCCCCTGGCTTGAGCGTGCCCTTAGGGATGCCTAATAACTGCGCTGGGGCTACGGTGAGCATGCGGATCACTTCGGGCCATGTGAGATGGCCAGGCTCGATGAGCCCGAAGACGGAAATCGGCAGGAGAGTTTCCAGCCCAACGATCCCGAACGGGGCCTGGTCGAGTTCGCGGGCTTTCTTCTCGGGGGCGTGGGGGGCATGGTCGGTTGCGAGCAGTTCGATCGTGCCGTCACGCAGGCCGCCGATCACGGCCTGGATGTCGGCCTTTGTCCTGAGCGGGGGATTCATCTTGAAGTTGGAGTCGAAGGAGCGGAGCGACTCGTCCGTCAGCGTGAAGTGGTGCGGACAGGCTTCGGCCGTCACGCCGATTCCCCGACGCTTGCCTTCGCGGACCAACTCGACCGACCTCTCGGTTGATAAATGCTGGATATGAACCCGACCACCTGTGATCTCAGCCAGTCGGATGTCGCGGGCGACCATGATATCTTCCGCCGCGCCCGGCATTCCCCCCAGCCCCAGCTTCACCGATTCGAACCCTTCATTCATTACCCCACCGACCGTCAGTTCAGGCACCTGGCAATGCTGCATGATAACTCGATCGAACATCTTGGCGTACTGAAGTGCCTTACGCATCAGCGAAGCGGAGGCGACCGGGGCTCCATCGTCGGTGAAGGCTACGGCACCGCCATCGATCAGCCGGCCGAGTTCGGCCAACTCTTCGCCCTTCCGCCCTTTGCTCACCGCCCCGACGGGGTAGACGTTGGCCTTCCGTGCGCGTTGGGCCTGACGGATGACGAACTCGGCCGCTGCCTGATTATCAATGGCAGGGATCGTGTTGGGCATGCACGCGACCGAGGTACAGCCGCCGGCGAGCGCCGACATGGCACCGGTAGCGATCGTCTCGTCTTCCTCGTTGCCAGGCTCGCGGAGATGCACATGGACGTCGATCAGGCCTGGCGCGACGATCAACCCCGTGGCGTCAATGGTGCGATCCGGAGTCCCGCCGTACGAGCCGATTGCGAGGATACGTCCCCGACCGATCCAGACGTCGGTCACGCCGTCGAGGCCCTGGCTTGGGTCGATCACGCGCCCGCCGGTGATCCGGATCGTCATCAAGAGAAAGACTCCGACAGAGGTGAGGGCGCGTCTTTACGGCCGGAGACCAGATAAAGCACTGCCATTCGGACAGCCAGCCCGTTGGCCACTTGGTCGAGAATCGCTGAGTTCGGTCCGTCAGCGACTTCGGGGGTTAGCTCGACACCGCGATTGATTGGACCGGGCGCAAGCAGGAGTAGGTCAGGCCGGGCCAGTTCGACACGACGTTGGTTCATCCCGTAGAAGTGCGAATACTCGGCAATCGACGGGAATGAACCGCCGGCCGCCCGCTCGAATTGGATTCGCAACACGTTGACGACATCGCAGCGAGGCAAGACTTCGTCGAGGTGATAGGCGACTTCGCAGCCGAGCCCTTCGAGACTTCTGGGCACGAGCGTCGGTGGGCCGCAGAGGATGACCTTCGCCCCCAGCTTCGTCAGGCCCCAGATGTTCGAGCGAGCGACCCGAGAGTGGCTAATGTCGCCGACCAATGCCACCGTCAACCCCGCGATCGTCCCCTTCTTCTTGCGGATCGTCATCAGGTCGAGCAATCCTTGGGTCGGATGCTCGTGGGAACCGTCGCCGGCATTGATGATTGACGCCTCGACGTGACGTGATAGCAAGTGCGGGGCACCCGGTGTCGGGTGGCGGACGACCATGACGTCGGCACCCATCGCCTCGATATTCTTAGCGGTGTCGATGAAGGTCTCGCCCTTAGACAGGCTAGAGACACTCGCAGTGAAGTCCTGCGTATCGGCCGAGAGTCGCTTGGCGGCGAGGCTGAAGCTTGTCCGGGTCCGGGTCGAGTTTTCAAAGAAGAGATTGAAAACAATCTTGCCGGTGAGAGCGGGAACCTTCTTGCGGTCGCGCCTCGAGATCTCGGAGAACGAATCCGCCGTGTCGAGGATCGCGACGATCTCTTCTTTCGAGAGGTCTTCGAGTCCGAGCAGATGTTTACGGGTCCAGCGGACGGCCGTCAGGGTGGGAGAGGGCGGCAATTTCATGCGCTCCGGGGTTGATGACCTGGGGAGCGGACGAGGACGATCTGGTCGATTGGGTCAACGGGAGTCACCTGGACCCTGACCCGATCGGTCCGTGCCGTCCGGACGACCATCCCAACGAAATCGGCCTGGATTGGCAATTCGCGATGTCCTCGGTCGATGACCGTCAACAATCTGACGCGAGCGGGGCGACCGAGGTCACACACGACGTTGAGGGCGGCACGTGTGGTCCGACCCGTGTAGAGGACGTCGTCGACAAGAATGATCTGCGCATCGTCGACATCGAAATCGATTTCGGTTCCGCGGAGGACTGGCCAGCGTTGCGCGGTGTCGAGGTCATCCCGGTAAAGCGTGATATCGATTGCCCCGACGGGCACTTCGCGGCCTAGCGATTCGCCCAAGCGTACAGCGAGACGCTCGGCGATTGGTACGCCTCGGGAACGGACGCCCACCAGCCGCAGCGGGGCCTCCTGGCCGCAGGCGTCGAGGATATCGCGGGCGAGTCGGGTCAGGATCAGATCGAGGCCCTCGGCTTCGCAGAGAGTCTCTTCAAATGGGCTCATCGGGCGTTATGGCCTCTCGATCGGTCCCGACGTGGCACTCTTTCCGTCAATCATGCTCCGCTCGGGCCGCTCGGATCGTAGCAACCCCCATCGCCAGTCGCAAGCCAGGCCGTGAAGGGCCGACTTCCCGGATTCGGTCGAAGTGCGTACATTAAGTCGAATTCACGATCTCGAAGCAGGCCGGCCGGAGGTGCCCCGCGCGATGCAGATTATTCTGGCGAACCCCCGAGGCTTCTGCGCGGGGGTCAACATGGCGATCGAGAGCCTGGAACGGTCGCTCGATCTGTTCGGCTCGCCACTGTTCGTCTATCACGAGATCGTCCACAACAAATATGTCGTCGAGCGCTTCAAAGCTCGCGGAGTCGTCTTCGTTGAGTCGATTTCCGAGGTGCCCGAAGGTGCCCCCCTTCTCTATTCGGCCCACGGAGTTTCGCCGCAGATCCGTGAGGAGTCGAAGCGACGAAAGCTACGCGCGATCGACGCGACGTGCCCGCTCGTCACCAAAGTCCATCTAGAAGCCGTCAAATACGCGAAGGAAGGCTACACGATCATCCTCATTGGCCACGAAGGTCATGACGAAGTGATCGGGACGATGGGAGAAGCCCCCGAGCGAATGATCCTCGTCGAGACGGCCGAAGATGTGGCAAACCTCACAATCAACCCCGAAAAAATGGCCTATCTGACCCAGACGACCTTGAGCGTCGACGACGCCAACGTCGTCATCGCAGCGCTTCGCGATAAGTTCCCCCAGATTGCGAACCCACCCAAGGATGACATCTGTTACGCCACGCAGAATCGGCAGGAGGCCGTCCGCGAACTGGCCAGACGGGCCGACCTTGTGATCGTCCTCGGCAGCCAGAATAGCTCCAATAGCAAGAGATTGGCCGAAATCGCCGGCTCCCTCGGCCCGCATGCCCACCTCATCGACGGCGTGACCGAGATCCGGTCCGAGTGGTTCGATGGAGTGGAGAACGTCCTCATCACTGCCGGTGCCAGTGCCCCGGAGGATGTGGTGCAGGAGTGTATCGAATACATCCAGCACCAATATGGTGCCTCAATCGTGGAAGAATGGGTACGGGAGGAGAACGTCCAATTCCCGCTGCCCCGATCGCTTCGTGAACTCTTGCCCGTGGTCAATCTTTAAGACGAGAACGGCGTCAGGCTTCTCGTCCCCACGGGTCAACCTGCTTGTCTTCCTGCGCCATTTCGCGAAGAGCCTTACTGGCCGAACGCCCCGCACGGAGGCAAAGCAGGCTGGCCTGGACGAGGCAGATCGAAACCATGAGCCAGCTTCCAAGCTCGAAGAGCATCATCTGCCTGGTCCAAGGACGCTGACGGAGCGGCCATCCCCTCGACCATTCGATCTGTTCCAGGAAGAAGAAGAACCAAAGCACCGCGCCAGTCATCGCGGTCCCGCATGCCGCCTTTGCGAAGTCATTCGACTTTACGTCGCCGACATGCTGGGCGAAATCGCCGGCGAGCCCCGGGATGAGGCTGAACTTCGCCCAGACGAGAGTCATATAGAGACCGTGCCGCACTGCGTCGTGGCCGGCGGGGTTGTTTGACAAGCCCAGGGCGATGCCGTTATCAAGAGCCCAGAGGATGATGTCGGCCAAGCTGAAAAGTATGAGTAGTCCGGTGCGTCTCCGCCATCCCGCGTCGGTAAAAGCTGCACAGAGGAAGATCGACGCGACGAACCGCGTCCAGACCCGAAACGTCGCGAAGTGAAAGGCGAAATGATCGATCCCGAGGATCTTCCCCACATCGGGGTTTTTGCCATTCAGAAGGAGATATAACATCCCCACCGACACGAGGCTCGAAAGCACGAGCGAAAAGGCATAAATCGAGAAACCGATTCCGCACATGCGGTAGCTGCGACGTTGGGCTTCTCGCTGTAATTCCTGATCCATAAATCATACAACCCAAGAAGTCACGCCATGACGGCGAGTCGATCGTTGAACGTATTTATCGTATCCGGGAGAACGACGTCAGCCAAGCGTCTTCACAAACCCCAGCCGTTGCACCGTCTATCATCGGGAACGGATCAGCAACGAAATTTCGCCCCATGCCGTGTCGGATTGGCGTGCTTCGTCGAGATCCACCTCCAAGACCAGCCCGTTCCTCGGCAGGAGCGACTCCAGTAATTCGACGGACCAGTAGTTCGATTGATCCGTCTCTCGGACGACGGACCGTCCGTTAAGCCAGCCTGCCAGCAACCCGCGGATTTGCGATAACTCCAGCGTCACACGTTCAATCCGAAGATCAATGGGCGGCTTGCCGAACTGACGGATTAGCTCGATTCTCCCGGGCAGGTCGTCGGGCCATTTGCAGGGCAAGTCGACTCGACGTACGACTTCCGTCCCTTCGACGGGATCGCCCTCGCGGAAATGGCATTGCCAAGCTCCTCGTAATCGGATTCGGTGCTCGGACATAGTCGACTTGATTCCGTGTGCAGGCTCGGACGAGATCGCGTTCGAGAAATGCACGTCGGGGGTTGGCCTACGTTCGCCTAAAGGATGCCAAATCGAGCGATGGTGGAGGTGGATTCAACGAGGAGAAGTCAGGGAGACCGTCTAAGAATTATCTGAAAATCCGGCACATAAGCGCAATAAAAAGCCCGGTCTGTTAAACCGGGCCAAAGCTCCCCGACTAGGACTCGAACCTAGAACCTAGCGGTTAACAGCCGCTCGCTCTACCAATTGAGCTATCAGGGAATCGATCAGGAAAATATACCCGGAAGAGGTGACGATTTCAAGACCGTTTCAGCAGAGAAATGTACGGCATCAACGTGGGTAGAAACCCGTATCGTTCCCTGATGGAAGATACAAACTTCCCGCCGCATAGCGCGAGAGTTCCAATCACTCCTTGACGGAGGACTTGGCCGAGTGTTCCCCCATCGCTCGTTCCAAAATACCAACGATCAGTGCGTTGAGAGAAGCTTTGTCTTCCTTCGCCCAACTCGCAAGCTGCTCGTGCAACACTGGTGGCATGCGGATTTGAAAATGGACCACGGTCTCTGGCATCGTTGGTGCTCCTCGGCACGAAAACAAAAAGTCTGCAAAGCTAGAGTTCATCGAAAATTGGATGTCACGGGAACGATCCGCCACATCCCACGCGCCAGCCGGTGCTTCGATGGAGAATACCGGAAGTGGACGCATGCAATTTAGCATTTTCTCGGGCCGCAAACAAACAGTTCCCGAGAATACAGTTAACTAAGAGATTTCCTCGCCGCTCGCTAACCTCCGAAACTGTTGGGACATGCGAAATGTGTCGTACGAACCAAAACCCGGTCGCCCTGTTCGATGCCCCCCATCGGTTGTTATCCTGAAATTAGCCCAAGAGGATGATGCTTTAGCCATGACGACGCTTTCTTCCGATGCAGTGGACGAGCCTGACCCGGAGATCGAGCCCCCTTGTGGCACGATGGCGGTCGAGAACCGCGAATTAATCCGGCCGTTCGTTGAGCATTGGGGCGTCATGGCTCGCGCATGGGGGATCAATGCCTCAATGGGCGAACTCTTCGCTCTCCTCTACGTGACAGGCTCAGATTGGACTGCGGAGGCCCTGCGAGAGGCTCTACAGGTCTCGCGGGGTAATGTTAGTATGAACCTTCGCGAGCTAATCTTGTGGGGAGTCGTGCATAAGGTCCATCGTCACGGCGAACGGCGTGAATTTTATCGCGCTGAGGACGACGTATGGACGCTTTTTCGTCGCATCCTCGGCGAGAGGAAACGCCGTGAGCTCGACCCGACACTCCACGTATTACGCAGCTCGGTCGAACAAATTCCTGACGACGTACAGAATCACGACCAAAAGCGACGGCTCGTCGAACTTCAGCAGTTCTTTGCCCTTATGAATACCCTGGCGAGTCGACTCCTAACGCTCGACTCCAAGGAGATTCAGGACCTTGGCGTCCTGTTCGGCCTTAACACGGACACGGATGGCCTCGGGCTGTCTAATGTTGATCGAAAAAAGTTTGACCATCCCCTTCCCCCTCCCCCCGTCGGGGTCTAGAACAGGTTTGTGAGGAGAGCAGTCTCCTTCCACGAACCTTGAGCGATCGGCCCCAGCAGGCGGCTTCCGCACTCTGGGCGGAAGGCGGAGGCAACTCATCTTGGGGATGGGAGCCTGTTGGGCCGTCTTTTGTGAATGAGGGCCTCGCTGAGCCAAATGGCATAGCGAGGCCCTCATTGTTTAGATGGTATTACCGAGCCACCCAGTTTCGTCGACGTCGATATCCGCAATGGTGATAATCGACCCGACGTTGGATGCGAGCAGGGGCTGTAGCCTAACGTGTTCCTCGGGATGTCCCCACCATTGAACAGGCAAGCAATAGATGCACCAGGGTAGCTTCTCGGGTTCCGGGTGCTCGATCGTATTGATCAGCATTTAGATAGTGCCTGGGAGGACAACGCCGACTGCCATCCGACCCCTGTGGCGCGAGTTCTACCCCATCGATCGTGTCATGCCAAGCCAACCGGCTTTCGACGCACTGTACGTGTTGCGATCCGCTCGTCTGACCTCCTCAAAAATTGAGCTTACCTGGACGAACCACTCCATCCTCGTTCGTTTATCCTAGTGAGGACTGCCCATCGGGGCGAAAAAGTTGATCTCGAAGATGCGATCGCCCCCGGCAACGACGATGGACCTGATTGGCTAGGCAAAATTGATTCTTACTTGATCCGCGAGAATGTCCGGCTGGCCGAACAGGGCCATCACATCCCTCGCCAGCTCGGCCATGAATTCCTTGTTGAAAAGGTTGCCAACAGTCTGGGCGACCGAGTCCATCGCCCTTCACCGGCAACCATCACGGCCCGATCAAATTGCTCGGTTATCACGACGGGCATGGGCGATCGTGCCCCCGAATTGGGAGAGACCGCAAGCCTTAACGATTCCGAGCTGTTTACTGCCCCAAGGGGCGAAAACGACTCGACCGTGCTTGAAGGAGCGGTGGGCGCCCTTCGACCGTGACAAAATCACTCCGGGGATCGCCCAGAGGTCGTGGCGAGTTGGCCACGCTTCGCCTAGAATACTTTGGAAAGCGTACGTGGTCGCGGTTTTTTCGAGGAGCGGATTGGCGGGTTTGACGGCTGCCCGGATGTTGGTTAATGTCCATCGACTGAAAATGGCGTGTCGCCCAACCGGTCTATCCTTCCTCATCTCCTCGCCTATCGCCCCGGGGTTACCGGAACACGACGAACGACCCGCCTTGCCCCACCCCGATCGAGCGGAGCCCGTCCATGAGTACAGCGTCGGTGGACCAATACTATCCCGGTCTTGAAGGGGTGATCGCCAGCGAGACGGCGATCGCGAACATCGACGGCAAGCACGGCGATGGTGGGCTCGAATATCGCGGTTATCAGATCGAAGACCTCGCTGGCAAAGTCTCCTATGAGGAGACGGCGTTTCTTCTCCTCCACGGCGACCTGCCGAACCGAGGACAACTGAAAGACTTCTTGAGCCGACTTCGGGCGATGCGGGCCATTCCTGAGCCGCTTCTGAGTCTGCTCGGAACAATTCCCAAGTCGAATCATCCAATGGACGTCCTGCGGACCTCCGCCAGCGTACTCGCCCACTTCGACCCCGACGTGAACGCGCCACCAACCGATCACGCGGCGAATGTCCGGAAGGCCGAACGTCTTGTGGCCCAGTTGCCGACGGCCATCGCGTCGCGTGAGCGGCTTGAAGCCGGCCTGAGCGTCATCTCACCCCGCGCTGATCTCGACCATTCAGCGAATTTCTTGAACATGGTCCACGGTGAGGTGCCATCCGAGACGATGAGGGAGGCGTTCGACGTCTCGCTCGTTCTCTACACCGAGCATGAGTTGAACGCCTCGACCTTTGCCGGTCGTGTGACCGTTTCGACGCTTTCAGACATCTATTCCGGGGTCGTCGCCGCGATCGGCACGCTCAAAGGGCCGTTGCACGGTGGGGCCAATGAAGAGGCCTGGAAGCTTGTCGAATCGGTTGGCTCGCCCGAAAACGCCGAGAAGTGGATTCAGGACGCTCTCGGCCGCAAAGAGCGGATCATGGGATTTGGTCACCGGGTCTACAAAACCGGTGATCCGCGTGCTCGCATCCTCAAGGAGTATTGCGCCAAACTCGCTTCCGAACTCGGCGATGATCGCTGGGAACGGGTGGCCGAGCCGATCGAGCGGGTCGTCACCGAGACAAAGCAGCTACCGCCGAACGTCGACTGGCCTTGCGCTCGGTTGTACCACTATCTGAATCTCAAGCTCGATATCTACACGCCGATCTTCGCCATGGCCCGCGTTGCCGGGTGGGCCGCGCATATTATCGAGCAACTCGACCACAATCGCCTGATGAGGCCGCGTGCCCGCTATGTCGGCCCGCCGACTCGTGCTGTGACCTTGATCGACGACCGAAAGTAACTTCGGCCAGATGGCCCTCGTGACGCTACCTCGATCACCGGGGCTTTCGCTCAAAACAGAAACCCCGCCGAGAGTCATCTCTCGGCGGGGTTTCTTCACGTCAATCTGTTCGAGTGCAGGTTTACTTCGGAGCGTCGGCAGGGGGGGCGTTCGGGTCTTTTTCGAGCCCGGGAGCATTCGCGTCGGGCTGGACCGGCTTGGGCTTGAGGAGTTGCTTCAAGGCACCTCGGTTCTTCGACTCCATGTTTCCGGTACCGAATCCGGGTGTCGGTGGCGAGTAACCGAGTTGGGTGAGCAAGTTCCGCAACTCCATCGGCGGGATGCCGACTCCGCGCGCCTCCTTGGTCGCCTCCGACTTCTCCTTCGTGTAAGCAACGTCGTCGGCCGTCAGACCACCGCCGTCTTTCTTATTGTCGCCGCTCAGGGTGGTCTGCCGGGTGTCAATCACGTAAGCCTTGGCCCTGGAAATTCTCCCCCATCCCAGACTGGTATGCGGCGGCATTGGCTCGCCGGCGCGTGCAAAGGTTCGTTCGATGGCCTGTCGACCAGGCGAACGATCCGATCCGGGGGGAGCCAGATCATACTCGACCATTCCACCAGCCTGTTCGATCAAGCGGATCAGTTCCGCACGATCGTCTTTACCGTCGCGGTTGATGTCCATGCGGCCGATGAGTACGTAACGTTCGGGACCGTCGGGCGTAATGGCAGGAGAGTACAACTGATCGTTGTATCGGATTGGATCGACCGGATTCTTCGTCTCGGTGATTTTCGCGACACTATCACGCTCGCCACGGGCCGGGTCACCCACGGCGATCAGCTCAACGATGCCTTTCGGCTTATCGTTAGGGATGCCTCGAGCGTCTCGATCGAAGATCGCGAAGCGCATCAGGGGCCGCGCCCCATCGCTCTTGTTGACGCTGACGCGAACCTCGCCCCGGTTGTGGTCGACGTATGTGATCCGACCGCTCGCCTTGCCGGCGGGCATGACATCCAATCTCATCGCAAGTTTGTCGCGTAGTTCGTTGATCATCCGGCCTAGGTCGGTCTTCGTCCGCGCGAGCTTCTGCGTCTCGTCGTTGAGCTTGTTGGACAGGTCGGTGACCTGATTGGTCTTCTCTTTATCGGTATTCTGTAAAGCTGTGATCGTGTCGTTCAGGCTCTGGAGGTTGGTCTTGAACTGATCGATCGAAGCCTGATTCTCCTGATTCGCCTTATCCCGGGCCGCAGTATACTTAGCAACTTCGACTGAGTTCGTCGAATTAGCCGACGCCAACTCTTGGCGGAGCTTGCGATAGTCGAGCGACACCTCTCTCATGAGGCGCGTCTGATTGACCAGAAGATCTTTGAGGCGATCGACAGTCTTGGCGTAAACCTTGTTTTCGTTCGGCTCGCTCGTAACAGCGTTCACGATTCCCTGGCCGAACCCCTTAAGGTCGTCGAGTTTCGGGTCAGCAACGCCTGCCTGCTGCACCGTGGCGATGGCTGTGTTCGTCTCGGTCCCGATCCCAGCGATCTCGTTCGTGATGGAAAGCTGGTGCTTGCTGGCGGCCGACTTGACCGCGTCGATTTCTTCCAGATTGCCGTACCCGAGTAGGGTCCGAACGTAGTTGTAAGCCTCGAGATTTTCGCGAGCCTGCTTGTTAGCGTCGCCCGCCTTCTTGACCTCGGCTTCCATCTTGGCGAAATTCTGCGACGCGCTCGAGAACGCGAAGTAGTTGGTTACGCCCAGGATAAATACGAGCATAACAAGCGCCGCGACGGCGATCTTGAGCCCTTGATTGTCGTTGGCTGCGGCCATGGGTGGTCACTCCCTCCGCCCGACTCGCCCGGTAAGGGCGCGAAGAGTCCAGCGGTTTTCAGATAATATGTCACACGAGACGGGAGAAGCTAAGATGGGATCGCGGGAATCAGGACCAATTTGAAGGGTGATCGGTGGATAATCCACCTGCGTAAGCGTAAACGATTCTAAGGCCGTCTCTCGCATGGGTCAAATGAATTCAAGCATGGTCTGTCAGATTGCGTAAAATGGGTCGACAAGGACAATCCAGAGATCGTTTTTCACCACCGAAGTTCGTTCTTCAGGCGTCGGTTCGCTTACCATACTGTCAGGCTGATCGATGGATTCTGGATTTCGATCGTCAACTCGCAGGAGTGACCCTCGTGAAAACACGAGTTACCGAAAGAGACCGACCGGTGTCGCAAGTCGAGCTCTTCTGTCCCGTATGCCAAAAACGAGCGCCGTCCGACAATGGCCTCTGCTCGAATTGCGGGGAGACGTTGCGGGCGCTAGGTTATTGCGAGGTCTGTCGAGACTGGGTGCTTCGTCAAGCGGGGGAGGATTGCCCGAAGCATGACATCCCACTCGTCGAAGGCCCGAGCGTGCCAGATTTTGCCCCGTCCACGACACGCATGGTGACGATCGCTACTTATGGGCTCACATCTGAGGCGCAGGCACCGCGGATTCGGCTCGAAGCCGAAGGTATCCCGGTTTTTCTCGACGGCGAGCGAATGGGAATGAACGCAATCTATCAGGTCGCGACTGGCGGCGTTAAGTTGCTAGTCCCTGAGGAATATGCCGCCGACGCGCGGATTATCCTTGCACAAAACTGGTCACCATCTAAAGACACTGAAGGCCACGACGAAGATATCTGGGAGGAGCTCGAACCGCCCCACCCTTCGGAGCGACGACGGGCGTTCATGAAGCGGGCGATCGTCTTCTATCTTGTCTGGCCGTTCCTGGCCGTGTCGATCGCCTATCTCATTGGATTTCTGATGCGATTGATGGATTGAGAACGGGACTTGCCGGGGTTCAGCTTGCGATTTGTAGGATAGGTCTGCCGTCAATCCCGCTCTCGATCGGGCTCAGCTGGGTCTTGGTTGATAAGCGAGCCAGAGCGTGCGGAAGTATTGGAGCACCCGTTCCGGATCTTTGCTCTCAGCAATCTCGGCGAGGGTAAATCCAGTAAAGTTCGTCTCGACGAGCAGCGAAAAAAGATCACGCCACGGATAGGATTCGTCGGTGAGGTCACGGAGGTGGACCTCGCGGATCTTCGGGGCCACGAGGGCGAAGTTTTCGCGGATCGAGCCGTCCTTCACGTCGGTCGGGTTGGAGTTCCAGCAGACAAAGACGTTGGGATGGTCGGCATACGCGATGAGCTTGGCGAGATTTGGCAGTAGTTGAGTTGTCCCGCCGTGGACCTCGACTCGGATCTCGATACCAAACCCCTGTGCGTCCTCGCCAACTTCGTGGAGGGCTCGACCGATCTGCTTGAGCGTCGCGTCGAGGTCGGCACCATTGGGGATGCCGTTGGGGCGCACCTTGACGCCCGTAGTGCCGAGGTCATGGGCAAGCCGCACGTACTCTTTCGTGCCGGCGATGTTCTTTTTCACCTCAGCCGGGTCGGTCGATTGATACTCAAAGGCGGTTCCAAGCCCCGCGAGGTCAAGAGGAGAGTCGTCGAACCGCTTACGGATCGCCTCTCGCTCGGTCTTGGAGAGGTTCGCCTCAACCTTGTGCGCATGGCCTGTTCGAAGCTCGACCCCTTCATACTTCAAGGCTTCGAGCCGCTTGAAGATTGTGTCGAGATCCCAATCCTTGGCGATGTTATAGGTGACAGTCCCCAGGCGGAGCATGCGACGACCCTCGGTGAATGGGTGAGGCGTTCAGAGGTCGACTTACTCTCGCCGATTCAGGGGAGTGAAACAAGCATCCTCAGAATCCTGGCAGTCGGTCAATCTCAGTCGTTAAACTGGAATTCCTTGGCGTTGAGGAGCGCCCAGAGGATGTCTTCGTAAGCGAGCCGTTTCTTGTCGGCGTGCGCGGCAAGATGGGCCATCGCGGTGGTCGACTCGCCGCTGTTGGGGGCGCGGGCGAACGCATCCCAGAAGAGTTCGTTAAGTTTTACCTCGTCCGGCCTCGGGTCTTTGGAGAGAGTCTCAGCCCGACCGCCGTTAGCGGAGAGCTTCTCCTGGACGTCCGACGAGTTGAGCATCATCAGGCTCTGACCGAGGCTCGCGTCGCTCACCCGCTCGCATTCGCATGCGGTATCTCGCTTCGGTCTGCCGAACGCGTCGAGGAAACCAGACATCACGCCCTCATCGGGTAGGTCGATCGCCCGAGTGCCGGCGGGAAGGCCCAAGAATGATGTTGGCGTCGCGGTCACCTGGGAAATTGCGTCGAGGAGTACCTCGGCACTAAGTCTACGTGGGTAATGGCGTGCAAAGCTCTGCCGATCCTCGGAGTTGGTCTCATTTGGCACGCTCGAAAGCCCGTAAACCCGGCTCGTTGCGATCAGGCGGATCAGGGCTTTCATGTCATACCCACTCTTGACAAACGACTCGGCGAGAGCGTCGAACAGTTCAGGATTCGCCGGCGGATTTGTGAGTCGAATGTCATCGAGCGGCTCGGCGATCCCCCGCCCAAAGAAGTGGGCCCAATAGCGATTTACAAGGGCCTTGGCGAAATAGGGATTGGTGGGTGATGCCATCCAGTCGACAAGCCGTTCACGCGGGTCTTCAGATGGGCCGCACGCTATAACACGGTCTCCCAGGCCCTTCGCCAACATCGTCTTACCGGTCTTGGGATGGGTGACAGATCCAGTCCGCGCGGAGAAAATCACCTCATCGCGTTGAGAATCGACCTGCGACTTCCGTTGGACACGCGCGAAGAAGGCTGCGAACCCATAGTAGTCATCTTGCCCCCACACCTCGAGAGGATGGTGATGACACTTGGCACATTGGAGACGCATTCCGAGAAAGACTTGGGCGGTGTCGTCGACTAGCTCGTCGGTCTTCTTTTTCTTGCGATACCACATAACGGCTGGGGCCGTCTCAGGAGTACCGCTGGCGGTCAGCACCCCCCTGACGAACCGATCGTAGGGGACGTTCGCGGCCAGGCTCTCACGAATCCAATCGTGGAACCGAAAGGTTGCGGGAGCCGCCTCGGGCTTGCCGTCTCGCTTATTGCGGAGGATATCAGACCACTTGATCGCGAAGTAAGTGGCGTAGTCGGGATGCGCGAGAAGGCGATCGACGAGCGACTTTCGCTTATCCGGCGAAGTCTCCGTAACGAACCCCCTGGTCTCAGCGGCCGATGGCAGAGTGCCCGTGATGTCGAGCCTGGCACGCCGGATAAATTCAGCATCGGTACACGTCGGCGACGGTTCAAGCCCCAGCGCGTTCCACTGTTTAAGGACCAGGCGATCGATAAGGTTGGCCGAACGGAAGTCGTACGATTTCGCCGCAATTGCCCGGCCGAGCGGGACTGTGGCACGGAAGACGGCCACCTTCCCTTGATATCGGGCCATGATCGCCGCTTGGCCCGAGTGTCCCGTTGTACGCACCTGTCCGTTCTCGGCCACGTCCGCCACGTCTAGGTCATTCGACTGGAACTGCGACCAGCGAGTGACGTCTTCGGTTCCGCCATCTGTGTAAGTTGCGGTGACGATCACCTGCTGGCTCGTACCACGATCCAGGACGCGGCTCGACGGATAAATATCAACTCGATCAACGGTCGGATCGTCGGGGCGACCGAGCGGCATACCCGACTCGATCCAACGGAGCACGACCTTATATTCGTGCGATCCCGCTTCCATTCTCCGCCCGCCCCCGTGGGGCACGCCTGCAGTCGCTTTCCGAAGCAAGAGGCTTTGCCATGGCGACGCCGGGAAGAGGCGACGTCCCCTCTCCTCCTTGACGAGGGTCTCGTAGTCAAGGCCAGGCTCGAAACCAAGGAGACTGAGTCGAAATCCGTTCTGGCCGCTGGCTTTCCCGTGACACCCGCCCGAGTTGCAGCCCAACTTCGTGAAGACCGGAACCACCTGGTTGGCAAAATTCATCGCCGGAGCGCGGGAGAAATGCCTGACCGAAACCGGAACCTTTGCCTCAAGTCCGTCCCAACTGACTGTCACGATGGCCTTGCCATCGCCCCGAGCAATCACCAGTCCCGTCGAGTCGACATCGGCCACTTGCGTGTCCGACGAGATGAAACTAGCTCCGGCCGTCCGGTCGACGGGGGAATTTACGCCGTCCCGAAAATCGACCCCGATCTGTTGAACTGCGTCAGGGCCGATTAACTTCGCAAAAGCAGGAAAAAGATGGATCGCTTTCGCCGTCACTTTGCCAGCGTTAGTAGTTGTGGCAAGAGCTAGGATCACATAGGCCGACATAAACAGGGTAGCAGTCGGCTTCGACCACCTATTTCGCATGGTGCAGGCTCCGGCAACGATGGCTTGAGAGGAGAACAAACCAGGTTAGATCGGCATGGCGAACAGGGGCGGGCGGGCTCGCTCGGAGAGAGAAAGCATTCTCTCATCGGACTCTATCGCGCCTCGAGTCGAGCGACAACCCGGACGTTAAATATTTCTTTGCGCGATGTTATCGATTTCAAGGGACTGGACGAAATCTCGCCCGTCGAATAAGCTACTCACTCCTGACCGGGTAGCTCAGTCGGTAGAGCAACGGACTTCAACGGATCGAAATAGGAGCCTCGCGCGGGAAGAAACCGAACCGCGACGAGTGAATGCCGCAATATGCTGGGACGCCCTTAGAGCCCGAGCCACCACAACGTCGCCGGTAACGGCAAGCGTGACGGTTTGAAAAGGCTAGGGATTGGGTGATCAGCAGGCAAGGGACCGGGGGAACTCCGGCCCCAGCCTCAGAGACTAGACGCGGTACGCCTGTGATGGCGGTGGTATAGTCCAGACTTCAACGCTCTGATTCATTTTACGTCGAATAAGAGCGGTCGGTGAAAACCGATGAGGTAAGTTAATCCGTTGGTCGTGGGTTCGAGCCCCACCCCGGTCACTGCAAGTCTTCCGACAATCTTATCAACACGATCCCCTCCTCTTGGCACGCTTCGGCGTGGCTAGAGGAGGGTTTGTTGCTGATTGGAGCAGCCGGCCCAGCCGTTGGCTCGCGGCACCTGGATGGTTGGCAAGTTCAGCCATCTCTGCGAAGCTGAGTTGAGGATCGGGAAACGGCAGCTGGCCCCTCGCCGTCTCCGGGGTCGTCTTCAGAATATAGGATTGATCGACTCGCTGGATCTTGATGGCGCACCGCCTGAGAAGGTCCAACTCTCGATAGAACGTCCTCAAACCGATTCCGAGCATCTCCAGAATTGCATTGCGATCTCGTGGGCTGTCCATCAGTAGAGTTACAAGCTGATAGAGCCGAGATGACCTGCCGAGGCTAATATTCATGGCGTGACGTCGCCGGTCCAGGGGAGCTTTTGACATGGGGAAACTCCCTACCGTTCAATGTTCAGTGCATCCATGATTGCAACGATTCATTTGGTCGTACCAATCGTACCGTTTCTAACGATTGATTCAAGTCTGCGGGGCACAGTACCGAAAGTAAAGATTGGTTATAACATCGATCCTGGTTGTTGCCCAAATCGTATCGCTCCGACCGGTGGTGAGCGGCGATGGGTGGCGTCAAGAGGTCGGACTGGGAGGCTCGGGTTCGTCTCGGGCTCTCCGCGGTGAGGTGGATTTCGGCGGGCCGATGCCAGGCCCCGGGAGCTAGGTTCCATGGCGATGCGAAAACACCCCATGCGGTTCCGGGCGATTCGGCCCTCGACGGAAACCCTGGAGGGGCGAAATTTGCTTTCCGGGATCGTCTCGGGAGTCAACACTGCGGGGGATGCCTGGACCCTCAAATTGGTGGGACCGGGCACAATTCACGTTATCAAGCAGCCGGACACGACGGGTACATCGACCGACCTGACGGCTCGGACCGAGATCCAGTCGATTATGGTGGGTGGGACAGACCCGTTGCACACACGCCTGGTCGGCACAGTTAAGCCGTCGGGTAAGGGAGACGGACGGGTCTTCTTCGAAACCTTTACCGAAATCCAGAACCGTCGAGAGAACGGCGCGGGCGGAAACGGTTTGCTTTCGATCGACATGCCAAACTTTTGGCTGGGCTTGACCGCTGCAACCGCGCCCACGACGGCGGGCGGTGCCCCCGCGATCAATATTCCCGACGGGACGAGCACTCTTCGATTCGGCGGCGTCGACACGACGGCATTCTTCGGGACCGACTCAACCAAATCGCTCGCAAATAACGGCCTCAGCGATGAGTTACGCGTGAATCTCGGTATTCCGCAATACGGCGGCACGCGAGTCATCATTGACCGTTCGATCTCGAACGCGGCTGCCGGCAAACCCTCGGCCACCGGAGCACCCGGAACTCCCACGCAAGACGGAGTGATCTTCTCCGTCGCCGGTCGACTTGGGATCTTCCAGGCGAATTCGATCGTGGGGAACACTCAGTTCTCCCCCGGATTCTTCCCGATGACTGGCGGGACGATCGTCGCGTCGAATCCCGACCAGTCGTCCGGCACGACAGGCCAGATCGGCGAAATTCGGGTTGGGGCAAACGCGACCAATTTCGAGGTCGTTACCAATGACAAGATCCACCAGTTGTTCATCGGCGGCGAGACGAATACCGTCTCGATCCTCGCGCCAAATGGTTCACGCAACCTCTTGTTTGGCAAGGGCATGGATACGACCCAAATCCTCACCCACACCATCGAGAATCTTGAAGCGAATCGAGGGGCGTTGAACTCGAAGGTGATCTCCGACCGTCAGATCGGCAACATCCAATTCGGCGGCGACGTGGTGAATACCACGATCCTGGCAGGCTACGATCAGCAGCTATCCGCCCTCTACTCGAACCCGTCCTCGCCGCCAACTGCAACGGCCCAGCCGGGCGGTCAGATCCGGGCGACGATCGCGGGGAATGTGATCAACTCCGTCTTCGCTGCCTCCGTGATGCCCGATCCCAACGGCTCGTTCGGCACGCCTGACTCCTTTGCCCTTCCCATCGGGACGATCAAAGCTCGGGTCGAAGGCACGATCAGCAATCCTATAGCGACTCCCGACAACCCGACGACGGCCTTCTATGCTCAGAAGGTGATCGTCACGAAGGGGCCGGTCGCCCCGCCGAATGTCCCAGAAGCTCCGTTCCCCGGGCCGCTCACACCGAGGTCTCTGCCGGGCATCCCCCACCCGTATGTCAACTTCTACAAGAAGAAGTAAGTCCAACCAGATCATGGAAACCGAACGAGGCCCCGGAGCAGCTCCGGGGCCTCGTTGCATGGAAGTGATTTCGATCACTCGATTATACCGGGACTTTGCTCGCAGCGGTCTGGATCGCCCGATCGGCGATGTCTCGCCGATACCAACTCCCCGTAAATCGAATCGACGCGGCAGCCTCATAGGCCCTCGCCTTCGCCTCGACGAACGTATCACCAAGCGCGGTGACGTTCAAGACCCGGCCTCCATCGGTCACGGCCCGGTCGTCACGCCCAAGGGAGGGGTCAGTCCGGAGCGTCGTCCCGGCGTGGAAGACCTTGACGTCTTTCATCGCGTTGGCTTCTTCGAGATTATTAATGACCCGTCCGCGCTCGTACGGGCCAGGATAGCCCTCAGACGCCATGACGACTGTGACAGCCGGTCGCTTGTCCCACTTGAGTTCGATCTCGTCCAGTCGCTCGTCCACGACGGCCTCAAGGGCGTCGAAAAGGTCGCTCTGGAGCCGCATCAGCACGGCCTGACATTCGGGGTCGCCGAAACGGACATTGAATTCGAGAACCTTTGGCCCCTGATTGGTGAGCATGATGCCCGCGTAGAGCACGCCCCGGTATGGCCTCCTCGCCCGTTTCAAGGCGTGGACGACCGGGACTAAAATCTCGCTCTCAACCTGAGCCATCAGCTCGGGCGTAACGATCTCGGCTGGCGAATAGGCACCCATGCCGCCGGTATTTGGGCCTTTGTCGAAATCGAAAGCCCGCTTGTGATCCTGGCTCGTTTCGAGCGTGACGATCGTCCGTCCGTCGGTGAACGCGAGGATCGACGTTTCCTGCCCATCAAGCCGTTCCTCGATAATGAGGCGATCCCCGGCCTTGCCGAAAATCCGCCTGACCATCACCTTGTCGATCGCGGCCAGGGCCTCTTTGATATTGTCGCAGACATAGACGCCTTTGCCCGACGCCAGGCCATCGGCCTTGAGGACGAGCCCGACCGGCCGTTCGAGGACGTAGTCTTTGGCCTCAGCGGCCGTAGCAAACCCGACCCGGACCCCCCTCTCTTCGACCTCGACCGTGACATTCGGCGAGAGCATTTCTCGCGGGTCCATGATCCGGTCGATCGCTTCCATCGCTTCGGAAGCCGTCCGGCAAAGCAAGGGATGACGGAGCGTCGACCTTCCTTTGGATCGGATCAGCAGCGAAACGTCACGCGAGAGGACGTAATGCTCGGCGTCGGGTGCCGAGCGAAACAGTCGATAGTCGGCGGTGGGGATGCCGGCCTGTCTCATCAGTTCCTTGGCGAAGACTTTCGACCCTTCGAGTTCGGCCGCGTCGCGACGGGGGCCGAAAACACGAAGTCCCTCTTTCATGAACGCATCGACGATGCCGAGGGTAAGCGGTTCTTCCGGGCCGACGACCGTCAGGTCGATTCCTTCGCGTTTTGCGAACTGGATCAGGCCGCGAGTGTCGTTCATCTCGATCTGGACGTTTTGAATCCCGTCGAAATGAGTTCCAGCATTCCCCGGGGCGCAGTACACCTCGCGAACGCGCTTCGATTGCTTGAGCTTCCAACAGAGGGCGTGCTCACGCCCACCCTTCCCGATAACGAGAACTTTCAACAGACAACCTCGCGAAGTGGCGGCGGCAGACGGAGAATCGGAGAGGAATGCACCGACCGTATTCTAATAGACTCGCGGACTCGATGGACAGTGCGAAGCCCGCCGATCGGCCGCCGACGATGGCACATTGCGTTCGACAACGGTATCCTGAAGCCGTTGCTGCTTGGACGAATTCGCGAACCCGAATCGACCGAGACTCTTCGATAACAAGTTCAAATTCAGGTTGATGGTAGTCGATTTGTCCGCCATCCGGGAGAGGATCGAGCCGTGAAGAGCGTTGCCGTAGTTGGGGCGAGCGGGGCCGTGGGAGAAGTGATGATCCGCCTGTTGGAGGAGCGAAACTTCCCTGTCGGTAAGATCAGGTTTCTCGCCTCAGAGCGGAGCGTGGGCAAAACCGTGACCTTTCAGGGCGAGTCCCACCCCTTCGAGCGGTTGACGGCCGACGCCTTCAAGGGAGTCGACATCGTCTTGTCGAGCACCCCAGCGTCGATCTCTCGCGAATTCAGCCCGATCGCGGCCAAGGCGGGGGCGGTCGTCGTCGACAATTCGAGTGCCTGGAGGATGGACCCCGAGGTGCCGCTCGTCGTGCCCGAAGTCAATAAACACCATATCGTTCGCCACAAAGGGATCATCGCCAACCCGAACTGTTCGACCATCCAGATGGTCGTCGCGCTCAAGCCGCTCCATGATGCCTTCACGATAAAGCGAGTGATCGTCTCCACCTATCAGTCGGTCTCAGGGGCCGGCCAGAGCGGCATTGGCGAACTTTGGGCGCAGACTGAGGCCCGCGTCAACGGGCGAGCCGCACCCGCACCGTCGAAGTTCGCCTACCCGATCGCGTTCAATTGCGTGCCCCAGATCGATGACTTTCTCCCCTCCGGTTACACCAAGGAGGAGATGAAGATGGTCCTTGAGACTCGCAAGATCATGGACGACGACTCGATCGACGTCTGCCCGACCTGCGTGCGTGTCCCCGTCTTGCACAGCCATAGCGAGTCGATTTTGGTCGAGACCGAACGTCCGATCACCCCTGAGGCTGCGCGTGCCGTCTGGGCGAATGCGCCCGGATTGAAAGTCGTTGACGACCCAGCCAACCAGAAATATCCCTTGCCCGATGAGGCGAAGGACACCGACGATGTTTTCGTCGGGCGGATTCGCCAGGACCTCGCGCGGCCGAATGCCCTGCTCTTCTGGTGCGTCAGCGACAATCTCCGCAAAGGGGCAGCCTTGAACGCTGTGCAGATTGCTGAAGAACTTCTCAAACTCCTTCCCATCGGTGCCTGACCCGTCGACAATGCGTAACATCAAGCTCCTCCTCAGTTATGACGGCACCGATTTTTCGGGATGGCAGCGTCAGCGCGACCGGCGGACCGTGCAGCAAGAGCTCGAAGAGGCGATCGGCCGGCTGACCGGGACGATCCCCTCTTCCAATGCTAGCGGACGGACCGACGCGGGCGTACACGCACTCGGCCAGGTTGTCCATTTCTTCACCGCGTCGCTTCATCGTCCAGAAGTCTTCGTCAAGGCCCTTAACGCGATCTTGACGCCCGACGTCAGGATTCACGGGGCCTGGGACGTCCCCCAATCGTTTCATTGCACTCTCGACGCTAAAACGAAGCTCTACCGGTACGTGATAGACAACGGCCCAGTGGCTGACCCCTTTCGGCTCCGCTACGCCGACCACATCCATCAGCGTCTCGACACCGACGCCATGCATCGCGCCGCCCACGCACTCAAGGGGCGGCACGACTTTCACAGTTTTGAGACCAACTGGCCGAATCGTACCAGCAGCGTGCGAACCATCACGTCGATCGGGGTGATGCGAACGGATGACAACGTCGCCATTGAAGTTGAGGCCGACGGGTTTCTCTATAATATGGTTCGTTCCATCACCGGGACGCTCGTGATGGTCGGCTTGGGCCGTCGTCCCGAAGGCTGGGTGGCTGAGGCTTTGGCGGCCGAGGATCGGTCGGCGGCTGGTCCAACCGCGCCGCCGCAAGGCTTGTTTCTCGTGCGGGTCTGTTATGAGATCTCTCCTTAAGCTTTCCGTTCGCAATTTATTGACTGCAGCGTCTGCGGGCGCATGGTAAGATAGATAACAATCTCAACTCTAATTGGAGTCTTCTCTGTGAAGGTTACGGTCGTCCCCTCCTCAGTGTCCGCGGTGGGGTTCGGGAGCGACCAGTTCCTGATCTCCTACCTGATCAACGACTCCGTCGCGATCGACGCCGGTTGCCTCGGATTCTTCGGCACAGCGCTCGAACAGTCACGAGTGAGACACGTCTTTATCTCGCACACGCACATCGATCACGTCGCATCACTGCCGATTTTTCTAGAGAACTGTTTCGACGGTCGGGCTGATTGCGTCAAGCTTTACGCCAGTCAGAACGTCATAGATTGTCTCCACCAGGACATGTTCAACGGCCGGATTTGGCCCGATTTCATCGCGATGTCCTCCCCTGCAACTCCCTTCGTTGAAATCGTGCCGATCGTGTCGGGCCAGGTGCTCAACATTGACGGCCTCACGATCAGCGTTGTGAGCGTCGACCACCTTGTGCCGACACTCGGATTCGTGATCGATGACGGCAAATCAACTGTTGTGATTCCCTCCGACACAGGACCGACGGACGAAATCTGGCGGGTTGCCAGTTCCAAGCCGAACCTCAAGGCTGTGATCCTCGAAGCCGCTTTCCCAGACCGAATGGACGGGCTGGCGAAGATCTCGAAGCATCTGACCCCCGCGACATTTGGGGCCGAAACCGCCAAATTGCCGCGTGATGTCACCATGCTCGCAGTTCATATCAAATCGCGATTCCGCAACGAGGTCGTCGCCGAACTCCAAGCGCTTGGGCTATCCAATCTGATCATCGGCGAATTCGGCAAAGTTTACGAATTCTGAGATCGCGTTGAGAAGCCGGGAGATTGTGTCGCTCTCAGTTGGGTGGCCCAGTCCACCTGCGCTGTCTATAGAATCAACGCGGCGGAGTCACGGTCAAGGTGAAGCACCGCCCCGGGATGTCGGCGAAGCGCCGTCGCGGGGCATGACTCCGAGATTGGATCGCGGAGGGTAGCTCGTACGGCCTCGGCCTTGAGCGGGCCGGGGACGCAGAGTGACACGAATGGTGCTGAGAGCAACGCGGTGATCGTTAGTGTATAGGCATGAGTGGGCACATCGTCGATTGCTGCGAAGCAGCCGTCGTGAACTTGCTGGATTCGGCACGCATGGTCGAGCCGGACTGGTTTCACTTTGACCGGATCGAGAAAATCGGCGACCGGGGGGTCGTTAAAGGCAAGATGGCCGTTCTCGCCGATCCCGGCGCAGACGATGTCCGGCGGTGCCGCGAGCAACAGCGACTCATACAGAAGGCATGTTGCGAGTGGTTTCTTGACATCCTCTCCGGGAATCAGCCGCAGTCGATCGACCGTTAATCCGACACGGTCGAAGAGGTGCTCGCGAAGATATCGGCGAAATGACGCGGGGTGATCGGCCCTCAGTCCCAGATACTCGTCCATGTGGAAGGCGAAAACCGTCGACCAATCGACGATACCTTGCTCGCCGAGGGCTTCGAGAAACTCATTCTGGCTTGGGGCCGCAGCAAAAATTATATTTGCGCGGCCATTCTTGGTCTGCCTCGCTGCGATCTCTCGAACGACTCCGGCCGCAGCAGCCCGCCCGAGCGAGCGACGCGAGTCATGGACGACGACGCGCAGAGATTCGACGCTGAACTCGGAAATGGGTGTTGGGTCGGGTGAATTCATCGTCGGGGCTCCTCATCGTTCAAGGAGCCCCAGATTAGCGGGCGGATCGTGGCGGGACAAGTGGCGGAATCGATGCGACGTTTGCAGCAGTTCAGGCTGAGACCGCGTAAGATGCTTTCCCGCTCGAGACCGATGACGTCTCTTGGAGGCGTTCGCACAGGCGACGGCATTCAGTAAGATCAACGAGCAGCGACTCGGTGAGGTACGACGAAGCGGGTCCATCGGCCGTCCACTCAAGTTGGTCGTGACAGCGGTTCATGTGTTCGAGCAGATCTTTAATCCACAACAGGGTCGTACGCCGATTTCTCACTTTGGAGCCTCCTATGCTCGTCTGTGGTGACTTGATGGTCGGGCGGGTCTGGCCGTCCAACACATCCCACCCAAGGCAAAGTCCATGCCGTGGGGGCATGGCGGGGTCGAATGGATGACGAAGCGGTCGTGGGTGTCAGACTTTAAGAAAAATCCTCGGGTTTTTTTGGAAGCGTCGTTCGGTCGGCATCGTTGTAACGCTTACACGGCGCACCCCGGACTTTCTTTTCAGGACGCGAGTTTTTAGACTGATGCTCATGAAGTGCGTCTCACACGACCTGTCCCTCATGTCAGAGGCGGGAATTCATGTCAGCGGCGGGATTTAGACCGAGGCCAGATGAGCCGGCACCGGCCCAGTCCCACCGGGGATGGTCGTTCTGGCCGTTCGCGCGTCGGCCACTTTCCCGCGAGACAGCATCCTCACCTGTTCCGGTCGCTCGGTTCCGCAACGTCGCGATCAGTCGTGAGGCGGGCGCTGGGGGTGGTGCGATCGGCAGGCTAGTTGGCACCCGGCTCAACTGGAAAGTCTACGACCACGAGTTGATCGAAGCGATCGCCCAGCGCATGGAGCGTCCGACCGACGATGTGCGTGCCCTCGACGAACTCGCCCCGAGCATGGTCCAGGACTGGCTCCTCCCCCACCTCGAAGAGCGATATGCGCCCCAAGAGGCCTATCTTGACCATCTTGCCAAGCTCGTCGAGGCGATAGGTCGGGCCGGCGATTCGATCGTCGTTGGAAGGGCAGCCGGCTTCCTCCTGCCTCGCAATGAGACACTATCGATCCGAGTCGTCGCCCCGATGAGGGCACGCGCCGCGAGGATGGCAGAGCGGATAGGCGTCTCGGTCCGCACCGCCCGTCGCGCCGCAAGAGACCTCGACCGCCGTCGCGCCCACTTTACTCGCGTCATGCATCGCGTCTATGAAAATGATGCGCACAACTATGATCTAGTTATCGACTCCGACAGCCTCGGCATCCCGATGGCGGCCGAATTGATCGTCCGCGCCATTGAGTTCGGACGCCCCGCAATTCGGCCCCTCCCCTTCCCCCTGCCGTTGCGAGCGGATAAAGCGTCGAGAGATGTCTCTTGATTCTCCCTGCCGAGAAACTGACCGGAGCCGTTACCTCTTAAGGATCGCCCCCCTCGCGATGTCCGACTCTGCGCCTCGACCGATCCATGTGTTGATGGTCAGCGGCCACGCCCCCCCCGTGATGGACGGGGTGGGAGATTGCACGGCCCCGCTTCTCGCCGAATTGGCTCGGCAACGTCCCGAATGGCGGTGGACCTGGCTGACGCGCCGGCCGGGTTGGTATCGATCTCCGGTCATCTTTGGTCCTGGTTACACGATGATCCGGCCGAACCATACCTGGTCCGAACTCGGTCGGCGATCGGCGTGTATGATATTACGCAGTCTGCGACCCAGCCTCGTTCACATCCAAGATCAGATTCACTCTTTCTTTGAAACCGACGCTGCAACTCGACTGGCTTCGGCCGCCAAGTGCCCGGTCGTGACAACCCTCCACGAATACCACGTCGAACTCCCGAGCGTTGTCGAGACCGACTCGCTCATCCGGCTTTCCACCGCGGTGATCGCAAATGACGCTCGCAATGCCGAGCGATGTCTTGATCGAACCGGTCGCGAAGTTGATGCCCGGTGGTGGAGCGGTAGCACCGTCGCGGCAATCGAGCGGAAGCCCGAGCCCGATCTCGTTACAACCTTCGGCTTCATCTCAGCCTTGAAGTCGATCGAGTGGCCGCTCGGTGGGCTGAAGTCGATGCGCGAACGTGGAAGGCCGCTTCGGTGGCAAATTGTCGGTCCCTTCCACCCCGATACGAACCCCGAACATGCAAAGATGGCCAAACTCAGCCAACTAGGGTGGATCAATTTCGCCGGGGGTTTCTCCGTCCGAGATCCTCGACTGGGAAAGTTACTCGCTGAGTCTCGTGTCATGCTCCTCCCCTACGCGGACGGTGCGTCGCTCCGTCGCACGACCCTCCACGCAGCATGGGCGATGGGCATCCCGGTCATCACAACTCCCCCGCCAAATGCCGAGCCTGCCATCGTCGATGGGGAGAATTGCTTGCTCGTTAACGAACCAACGGCAGAGGCTTGGGACCATGCGCTGACTCGTCTCCTCGACGACCCTCGGCTTGAAGAAAGGCTCTCGGTCGGCGGTAGGCAGACGGCCGCCGTTTTCGGCTGGCCCGAGCTGGCAAGACGGCATCTCGCCCTCTACGACCGCCTCCTCAACACATCGTCGAGGAGAGCCATACATTGAGCCGTAGCCGCCTGGCCATCTGGAATTACCTGAGCGCTTTGTTGTTTACACTGATCACACTAATCGGCCTGTTCGTCACTCGATATGTCGTGGCCTGGCTGGGGGACGACCGTTTCGGCGCGGCCAGGATGGTCACGGATTGGCTGGGCTATCTGACGATTTTCGAGGTCGGCCTGGGGTCGACCCTCTCCCCGATCATCGCCCGCGCACTCGCCCGCGACGACGGGAAAGCCCTCGAAGGGACGGTTGCCGCAGGTTTGAGGGCGTTCGCCAGCCTTCTCGGTCTCATCATCCTCTTGGCGGTTGGGATGCTCTTCCTGATCACGTGGTTGATCCCGACCGGGTCGACTTCCGACCTCCGACTGGCCTGGTGCGTCGGGGTCGTCGGCCTGTTCCCGATGATCCTCTCGCCGTTCCGCTCGTTGGCCGATGCGCGTCAGCATGGCTATCGCATCAACCTGGCGTTGACTGGCCAGAGCTTGCTTATCTTCGCCCTCTCGCTCCTCTTCGCGAAACTGGGTTGGGGAATCACCGGCCAGATCGCGGCGACGACGATCGCAACGGCCTCGCTCGCGGTCTTCCTGACGCGAGACGGCCTGAAGTCCTTCCCCGGACTCCTCGCCTCGGCGCGGTCTGCGCGACCAGACCCCGAGGTCTGGCGTGGGATCATTCATCTCGGCCTTCCGACATTCCTCATCACCCTCAGCGGCCGAATCTCGGTCCTGACCGACAGCCTGATCGTGGGCAAGATCCTCAGCCCGACTCTGGCCGGCTACTTGGTCCTCACCCAACGGCTTGCGACCCTGGCCCAGTCGCAACTCCAAGGGATCGGTAACGCCTGCTGGGCGGCTCTCGCCGAACTGCACGCCCAGGGACGGCGCGACGATTTCAACCGACGCCTCGTCGAGTTGACGGGATTGGTCTCACTCTTGGGCATCACAGCACTCGGGCCGATTGTGGCCTACAGCCGATATTTCGTCGCCCTCTGGGTCAATCCAACCCACTATCTGGGCGACGGACTCGTTCTGATCGCGGCCGTGAATGCGTACCTTCTGGGACTGTTCTCGCTCTGGTTCTGGTGTTTCTCGGGGACCGGTCAGGTGCGCCGGATGGTGCCCGTCACGGTCTGCGCGGCCGTCATCAACCTATCGGCGAGCATCGCCCTGACATATCGATTTGGTCCCCGCGGCCCGCTCCTCGGCACGACACTCAGCTTCGTGGGATTGAGCCTCTGGTATCTCCCCCTGTCCCTCCGCAACGTCTTCGGTACGTCGATCTCCGCCCTCGCGATCGCCGTCTTCCGCCCGCTGGCCTGGGGGCTGCCCTATTCGGCGATGGTTTACCTGTGGGCGTCATCGCACACGCCCTGGGGCTGGCTCGGCATGGCGGCTGAGATGGGCGTCTCGGCGCTCTGCTTCATCGGCCTGGCCTCTATAGTGATACTGGGACCAACCGAACGAGCCGCCTGGACGGCTCGACTGCGAGATGCTGTTAGACGCACTTGAAATTTACGACCAAGCTCGCTAGATTAATCGTGTCTGCAAGCACGATGAGGGGCGGTAGCTCAATTGGGAGAGCATCGCGTTCGCAATGCGAAGGTTGAGGGTTCGATCCCCTTCCGCTCCACTTTTCTTGCCAGCCATGCGAACAACCACCCTTGGATAATGACTTTGAGCCCACAGAGCCTCGCGCCGTAAAATCGGCCGGGGCGATCTGGATTTCTGTTGCGATGGCCGTGATCGTTACGGCAGGGCTTGTCGTTTTCAATGTCCTTCGACCTTCGGCAGCGCCACCCCCGGCCGAGATCGTCAACGATTCGCTCCTGGTTGCCGGTCGGGTCGTATTTCTCGACCGCTGCGCGAGTTGTCATGGAGCGAGTGGTCTTGGCGACGGCCCTACATCGAAGGGTCTTCCCGGTCCGCCTGTGGGGAATCTCACGGACGACAAGTGGAAGCACGGCGACAAGCCCGAACAAGTCGTCGGGGTGATTCGCAATGGGGTCAAGGGTGCCCAGATGCCGGCCTGGGGCGGGCTAATCAGCGACGCCTCCATCCGGTCGGTGTCGGCCTATGTCTACCATCTGTCGGGGCGGACCGTGCCGTCTGAGCTGCGCACGAAATAAGAGACGGGCGCGGTTGTCGGGCCGAGGCCCTGCGATGTACGATCTCAGATGTGGTCGCTCCCCGCCGTTCTCGGGGGAGCACACTCTCTATACTCCGACCGAGGTATGACGCCGTGGCCGACATCAAGACACAGATCCTCGACATTCGCGCCGGCACCGGCAAGGAAGCCAGAGTCGGCGACCGGGTCACGGTCCACTATACCGGCCTGCTCAGCGATGGCACCAAATTCGACAGCTCGCGAGACCGCGGCCAGCCGTTCTCATTCACGCTCGGCCAGCGCAAGGTCATTCCAGGTTGGGAGTTTGGAATCCTTGGCATGAAGGAAGGCGGACACCGCAAGCTGAGCATCCCTCCCGAAGAGGGCTATGGGGCACAGGGCTCCGGCAACGTCATTCCGCCGAACTCGATGCTTGA
Source organism: Isosphaeraceae bacterium (assembly GCA_025356435.1). Lineage (GTDB taxonomy): Bacteria > Planctomycetota > Planctomycetia > Isosphaerales > Isosphaeraceae > CAMFLR01. Next base: position 51,811 of record JANXSY010000002.1, read on the forward strand.
ATTCGACGTCGAATTGGTCAAGGTCGGCTAAGTCGGCCTCATGCCTAACCAACCTGATTGTCAGACTCTCGTCCCCCTGCTCTCACGCCTTCGCTCGGAGCTCGACGCCCGGGCGGCGGGCCTCTGGTGGGTAGAAGGCGAGAGTCTGCTCCAACTCGCGTTCGACGCCGCTCCCGACATGCCTAGCGACCTCGCGGCCGATTTTGCCCGAGCTACCCAGGTCGTTTCGCTCTCAAGTCGACCATTTGGGATCGTCGCCGCAGCGACGGAGGGGTGTCGCGCGGTTTCGATCGCGAGCGAACTCGCGGCTGACGTCGGGTCTGGCTTCTGGCTCCGCGCCTTCAAGGCGCAGCGTTCCATCGCTGTTCCGCTCATTGAGGGAACGCGGGTGTTCGCGGTTGTGGCAGTGGCACTCGCCGAGCTAGACCGCTCGGCATCTGCGATCGAAGAGACGTTACGGGCCGAAGCGATGAGGTGGTTCTCCGCCGAGCGGACCGACCGCTTATAATGAGGTGAGACCAACGTCGGATCCCCAGTGGCGGACAATGTCCCGATGGTTCCCGACTATTACTCCATGCTCGGTATCGAGTCTCAGGCCGATCGAACCTCGATTGAGGCCGCCTTGGAGCGTTGCCGTCATCAATGGTCATCGGGAACCCGCAACCCCAAGTATAAGCACGCCTACCAGTCTAATCTCGACCAGGTGCCCCAGATTCGCCGCCGGCTCCTTACCGATCCTGCGACGCGATCGGCCTATGATGCGGAACTTGTTGCCGAGGTCTTGGCGGACCATGAAGCCAAGCTCAACGAGCTGCAGAGACTCGTCCGCCTCCGCGCGGCGAAGGGTGGGCTGACGGTCTCTGACCGCAATCTGCTCCGCGATCGCGCCACGAAGCTCGGCCTGACCGGAGACGATCTCGCTCGGCTGATCGAGCCGATCCCGCCAAAGCCCGAAGCCCCGGCCCAGGATGACGCCCCGGACCGGCCCGAGGAGATTCTCGACCCGGTGACGCGCCGCCAGATCAGCGTGGCGCTCGACCTGGTCGCAAAGCGAGACCTCTACGACGCCCTCGGCCTTGCTCATGACGCCCCGGTCTCTGAGGTCGTTGCACGGGCTGACACCGAGCGACAGCGGTGGATGCGTAAGAGCCAGGTCACCGCCGAGAAGACGGCGTGGCTCGAAGTGATCTCCTATGCTCAGTCCCATCTTGCCAACCCCGAAGGTCGCCAGAAATACGAGCGAACCCTTGTCCGAAACTCCGAAGAGGCGTTCCAGCAGTCGATCGCTTTCGCCATCGAAGGCGTCTCATCGCTCGACCCCGGTACGCGTCACGTCTTGCTCGAAGAAGCCGCCTCGCGAGGAATCATCGCCGAACGAGCGGATCGGCTCATCACGCTCTCCTGCCGGTCGCAAGGTGTCGCTCGTGACGGCGGTCTCTCGTCCGCGTCAACTCCCGGAACGTCGGCCCCGAGATATCTCCGGTGTCGGTCTTGCGGAGGTGTGACGGACCATGCCCGTGTGGCGAGAAGCCCCGACCAGGCCGTCTGCCGCCACTGCCGGACCGAACTCCGGTGGGACTGCCCCGTCTGCCATAAGGGGCACTGGATCGACGAGGTTCGCTGCCCATGCGGATTCGACGTGCGTCACCTTCAGCCGTTGGTCCGCCACTTTGAAGCGGCACAGCACGCCCACAAGGTCCGCGACTATGACGGGGCCTTGGAGCATCTGGGACGGGTCCAGGAGTTCGCTCCGCACCACATCGGGGCGAGGAAAGCCGTCGAGAAGGTCAAAGAGCGGCTGGCTGAGATCGAGGCCCGAAAGGCCGAATTCGACCTCGCCCGAGGCGGCAAACTATTGCTGGCCGCTCGCGAAGCGTTGATGGCCTGGTCCCAACTCGTTGACCCATCGTCCCCCGCGTTGCTCGCCGCGCAGGCCGATCTGGTCGCGCGACTTCGAGAAGCCCAGAGCCATGTCGTCCGTGCCCAGGAGGCCGAGACGACCGATATCAAGGCCGCCCGGACTTCTTATCGCCAGGCGCTCACC
>JANXSY010000030.1 GCA_025356435.1 Isosphaeraceae bacterium
GTGATGCCGTGGGCGATCATCATGAACATCGCGCCGTTGACGCCATAGGCATAGTAGCGCGGATCGGGCGAGAAGCTCCTCGAGGCCATACCGAGGGTGACATAACCCATGTGGCTGACCGAGCTGTAGGCGACCAGCTTCTTGAAGTCAGTCTGAGCCATCGCCGCGAGCGCCCCGTAGAGGATGCTCACCACGCCGAGCGCGGCCGCGGCATACGACCACTCGAACGCGCCGACCGGAGCGAGCGGCCACGCCAGACGGATCAGGCCATAACCGCCAATTTTGAGGAGCACTCCCGCCAGGATCATACTGATCGGGGTTGGTGCCTGGACGTGGGCGTCGGGCAACCAGGTGTGGAACGGGAACGAGGGCAGCTTCACGCAGAAGCCGGTAAAGAACAGCAGGAAGATCCACTGCTGGATCTTGCTGCCGTAATACGGCGTGTCGGCCACGGCCTGCGAGAGTGCGGGGATGTCGAAGGTGTGGGCGAGGAACTGCTTGCCGTTGAGGTAGACAAGGCCACCCTCACCCGGCCAGAAGTAGAGGGCGAGGATCGCGACCAGGATGAAGACCGAGCCGAAGAGGGTGTAGAGCAGGAACTTGATCGCCGCGTATTCCCGGTTGTCGCCGCCCCAGATGGCGATGAGGAAGTACATCGGCAGGAGCATCACTTCGAAGAAGACGTAGAAGAGCAGCAGGTCGAGCGAGATGAAGACGCCGTTCATGCACGAGAGCAAGAGCAGGAAGAGGCTGAAATACCCCTTGACGTTCTTCTCGATCGAGAATGAAGAGAGGCACGCGAGCACGCTCACCAGCCCAGTGAGCATCACCAGGCTGAGGCTGATCCCGTCAATACCGAGATAATACTGGATGTTGAACGAGGGAATCCACGGGTGCCGAACCATCAGGTCGGGCTTGCCGTTCTGGCCGAGGGTTTGCTCGTCGTAGACCTCGGTGAGGAGCTTTCCTTCGTGCGGCCTGAGTTCGTTCTTGGTGGCGCGCTCCTGAAGGCTCGCCTTCGAGGGGGCACCCGCTTCGGTGTAGGACCGGTAGGCGAGGAGCGAGAGCGCGAGCGTCACGATGGTGACGCCGAGCGAAAACCCTCGCACAGCCTTTACGGCATTCTTCGGCACGAGCAGCACGATCGCAGCCCCGGCCAGGGGGAGGAACCAGAGCAGGCTCAACAACAGATCGTCGCTCATGACGCTTCCTTCTCTCCGAACGGCCAAGACTCGGTTGTCTCGCACGCAGGCGGGAGACGACTCCCCCCGCGACCTCGACCGACGCCCGCAACCCCGACGCGTTGACTTATCTCAGGACCCAGGCAAAGACGCCCGCGAACAGGCCGACGACTGCGACGGCCAGGAACATCAGGTAATTACGGAGCCGACCGGTCTGGATGCCTCGACCGAGGTCACCTAGCTTGTAGACGAAGTCGGAGACCCCGTTGACCAGGCCGTCGACCAGTCGGACATCAAACTTGCCGCTCAGCCGACTCAGCAGGCCGACCGCCCAGGCCGACCCGTTCACGGCCCCGTCGACGACGTGCTTGTCGAACGAGCTAACCCACCGGGCCAGCTTCAGAGTCGGCTGGATCAAGACCGCTTCGTAGAGTTCGTCGAAATACCACTTGTGCATCAGGAAGTTGTAGATCGGGGCGAACCGTGTGGCCGTCCGCGCCGCGTCGAGCCGCTTCCACTTCTCCCAGGGAGAATAGTAGAGGAACCCAAGGCCGATCCCGACCGACGCGATCAGCAGTGACGCCGCCATCGCATAGAGGTGAGATAGCCCGGGGTCGGTCGCGACGATCGGCTCGCCGTATTCGAGCAACTGTTCGAGGATCGGGTGGAACCCGAACATCGGGATCAGGGTCAGTGGGTATCCGATGATGATCGTCGGCACGGCAAGGATCAGAAGCGGATAGAGCATGAACGGCCCGCTCTCATGCGCGTGCTTGGCCGGATGCTGGTCGTGGTGGCCATGATCGCTACTGTGGGCGTGGGCGTGATCAACGGCCGCCTCGGGATACCCGCGTGACTCGCCGCCGAAGACCAGGAACCACATCCGGAACATGTAGAAGGCTGTGAGCGCCGCCCCGACTGCCGGAAGGATGAAGAGGAGGATGTGCTCGAACTTCCCTTCCTCGAACACCATGTGCAGCGACGCCGCCAGGATCGCATCCTTGGAATAGAACCCGCTGAAGAACGGCACACCCGAGATCGCCAGCGTCGCGGCGAGCATCGTCAGCGCGGTCCACTTCATCTTCTTGTAGAGTCCGCCCAGGACGGGCATCTCATACGTGTGGACGGCGTGATAGACGCTGCCCGCCCCCAGAAAGAGCAGAGCCTTGAAGAAGGCGTGAGTAATCAGGTGGAACAGCCCCGCCGATCTCCCGCCGACCCCCAGGCCGAGCATCATGAAGCCGAGCTGGCTGACGGTCGAGTAGGCGAGCACCTTCTTGTAGTCAGTCTGCACCATCGCGATCGTCGCCGCGATGAAGAGGGTGATCCCGCCCGTATAGGCAATATAGAGCAGTGCCGGCTCGGTGAAGACCGGGAAGAATCTGCCGACGAGATAGACGCCCGCTGCGACCATTGTCGCTGCGTGGACCATTGCCGAAACCGGTGTCGGCCCCGCCATCGCGTCGGGGAGCCAGACGTGGAGCGGGAACTGGGCACTCTTGCCGACGCATCCTGCGAAGATCCCCAGCCCGGCAACGGTCAGGACCCACATCGGGATCGATCGCGGCAGGTTACTGACCGGGTCATTATGAATCTGGCCGGTCGCCTGGTCTTTCATCATCACGATCGGACCCTCGGCCCCGGTCGTGGCGTTGAACGTGCCGTCAGAGGCGCGGAGACCTCGGTTGATCTCTTCAATGTTGAACGTGCCGAGCGACGACCAGAGCAGGCCGAGGCCGATCAGCATCCCCACGTCGCCGATGCGATTCGTGATGAATGCCTTGTTGGCGGCGTTGCTGTTCTTCTTCTCTTCGTACCAGAAGCCGATCAGGAAGTAGGAGCAGACCCCGACCAACTCCCAGAACACGAACACCATGAAAATGTTCGCGGACGCGACCAGCCCGAGCATCGAGAAGCAGAAGAGCGAGAGATAGGTGAAAAAGAGCGGATATCGGGGGTCATCGTGCATGTACCCCATCGAATAAATGTGAATCAGCGTGGCGATGAACGTCACCATCAGGAACATGATGACGGCGAGGTTATCGATGTGGAAGCCGAGCGGGATCGTCAGCGACGGCATCGACCCTCGGCCGATCTCGTTGCCGATCCCGACCCAGGAGAAACTATACTCCCAGACGAGCGGCTTCGGCCCGATCGGGCGAGCGTGCTTGGCCTTGGCCGCCTCGCCATGTCCGGCTTCGGCCGTCGTCGCGGCGTGCTCTCCCTCGGCGGAGGCCTGGACGTGCGTCTCCTCGCCGTGATGGCCGAAGACACCTTCGGCCGAGGCGAAGTAGGTGATAAAGCCGACGAGGCTCAGGACGAACGAAAGCCCGATCGCGCCCGTGGCGATGTAGGCGTTCAGCCGCTTGAGGTATTTACCCCCGAACAGTTCCACCACGAAGGCGGCGAGCGGGATTAGAACAGCGGCAACGTACAGCCCAACCTGCCAGCTCATCGGAAACCCTCGGTCTCGCGCGGATGGGTCGTCAACGGTGCGTCGACCGCCCGTTCGGGGATCGTGGCGGACCTTGGCCCGGGCCTCTTGCCCTGACCTCGGAACTCCGGCTCGTCTCGGGAGATCGTGAAATATGGCACAGCGACTTGGGCATTGCAAGACCCTGGTGCCGACGCCCCGACCGCTTCGGGAAACCGCCGAGAGAACCCGCGTCGCCTCTCGGTCCCCATCTTGTCGAGAGCCGACGCAAGCCGCACAATGACGCCGACGTCCGGCCGTCCCCGCTTCGCCGAGGAGATCGTTCCATGATACTCATCCTGCTCGCCCTGTTCGCAATGGAACCGAGACCGCAAGCGAACGGGTCCACCCCGGCGGCGTTCGTCCGCGTCAGGGTCGTCCGACCGCAGGCCATCGGCCAGAGGGTTCTCGCTCTGTTCGAAGGCGCGAAGGCCCCCAATCCCGCCGCCGCGCTCGCTGCGTACCGGCGGGCGAAGGGTGGATCGTCCGGGCTCTCGAAGGGGGCCGAGGCCGCCATCGCCGTGCTGAACCCTCGAATGATCGCCGAGTTCGCCCTGGTCGACGACGCCACTGCCCATTTCTCCCGAGCCCTTGACGGCCGACTCGCCTGGAACGCCCTGATTCCTCGCGATGACGGCAGCATCGAGGCGCTTTCGACCGCGATGGTCCTCACCGACGGCGCGAGCCTGCCGCCGATCGACGGGATCGCCGTCGACCGACTTGGGCCGGCCGGAGCGCCACTGATGCTGAAGGCTCGAAATGGCCTCGTCGTTGCCAGTTCGACCATGCAGGCGGAGGCCGGTCTCGCCCGATCTCGTCTGCCGATCCCAGCGCAGGCCGAGCCTGGACTCTTCGTCAGCCTTGACCCCCAACTCCTCGCCGCACCTGGCGGCCCGATCAATGCGCGACGCCTGGGCGTGAGTCTGGTTGGCCTCGGGTGTTCGGGGCTTGATGGCTCGATCGGCCTCGAAGGCGACACTTTGCTCGCCACGTTCAAAGGCCGGTATTCCGCGCAGCCCGCTGCCCGGCCGAAGATCGACCCGAAATGGCTCGACGCCGTCCCGACTGGCGACACGATCGCCGCGTTCGCCCTCGCGATCGACCCGAGTCCCCAAGCCTGGAATGCGCTGTTTGCCCATATCGATCAGGTCGAGAAAGTCGACCCTGCCCGCGCTAACGTCGCGCCGAGCGCGCTCCGGCTCGGCCTGCTCCTCCGCTCGGCGCGGGTCAAGCCCGATGTCGACCTCTGGCCGATCCTCAATGGCGTCTCGGGCTTCGTCACGGCCGACATGGCGGGCAAGGCCAGCGGGGCACTCGTCCGACTCCACGTCAAGGACGAAGCCTCGGCCACCCGACTCGCCAACGAGACAATCCCCCGCCTCGTCTTCTCGCTCCGGCTCAAGACGGCCAAGACGGCCGGTGTCTTCGGGTTCGTCGCCGGACGTCGGACGATCGCGGTCCATGTCCGAGGCGACTCGGTCGGATTGGCCTGGGGAGACACCCTGCCCGTCCGGTCGCTCGACGCCTCAACAAACCCTGCCGCGTCGGCCGGTGCCCTGCTCCGATCGGCCACCAATCCGTCGCCCGAACGGTTCGTCGCCTTCTGGCCTGGCAAGCTCCCGGCGCTCGTCTCGCCCGAAGCCCCTCCGGTCGTCTGGACCGGTCGATTCGATGGGGATCAATCGCTCGACCAGATCCGCTGGCCGGGCCTGAAGCCGCTCGTGAAGCGTTTGCTCGACCGTCTGCCGCTCGACCCCCCGCCCGACGTGGCGAGTCCGGTTCCAGGAGGTTCGAAGTAGCCCCGATGCGTCTTATCGACCTCCATACTGACTGGATGCTCCAGTACGCTGGCAGCACCACCGTCTTCGATCGCAGGCTGTACCCCGGCGTCGAGGCCCGATGGCCGCAGGCGAGCGGATATCTCCAGGCGACCTCGGCCGCGATCGTCTCCTGTTTTCGCCGGGCCGTCGATTGGGACGGACAGGCCGATCCATGGTCCGCGCTCAACGCGCTGATCGTTCGGATTGAGGCCGAGTTCCCGGGGCGGGTGCTCCGAGACCCGATCGACGTCGATCGCTGGAACGACGACCCTGACGGGCTGACATGGGCGGTGATCGGTGTCGAGGGATTCGATGCCTTGATTCGCCAGGAGTCTGACCTCGACCATCTGGCCGACCTCGTGCGCCGAGGTGTCCGACTCTTCCAGCCGGCGTACACGGCGACGGGCCTGCTCGCCGGGTCATCGGTTGAGGGCGACGATCGGGGTCTTACCGACCTGGGTCGCCTGTTCCTCGAACGCCTAGCCGCGCTTGCCGATCCCAATTCCGGTCCTCGGCTGATCGTCGACCTCGCCCACCTCAACCCATCGTCCGCGTCAGACATTCTGACCTGGTTCGAGGCTGATGGCGATCGTCGGCGAAGGCTGATCCCGGTCTACAGCCACGGTGCCCCGATCCACGACGGATTTCGGTCTCCGAGAGCGATCACCTTGCCGAATCTCGCGCGACTTCGGGCGATGGGCGGCACGATTGGATTTGGCGTGACGCCTCCCTTTTATGCCAATGCCGATCAGCTCCGGGCCGGGATCGAGACCGCCGCCGCCCTGCCCTTTTCCGGTCGGCCCGGTTACAAAGGGATCGCGATCGGCACCGACTTTCTCGGCGTCGATTCGACCCTGATCGGGCTCGGCAATGCGGAACGTGTCGTCGGCTGGGTCGAGGCGAAGTTCTCCTCCGCCGCCGCGAGTGCCATCCTCATCGACAACCCGAAACGGCTCATCGAGCAATCGATCGGGCGCGGGGATTGAGATATGACGACCGAACGATGTCCGAACGTCGTGCTCGGTGCCGGAGCAATGGGGCTGGCGGCGACCTACCATCTAGCACGTCGGGGCGAGCCGGTCTTGCTGGTCGAGCAGTTTTTGCTCGATCATGACCGGGGCAGCTCCCACGGCGCGGCGAGGATCACCCGCCATTCGTACGCCGATCCTGCATATGCCCAACTCATGCCGGCAGCCTTCGATGCGTGGCGAGGCTTGGAGGCTGACGCAGGCGAGACGCTCTACTTACGCACGGGTGGCGTCTCGTTCAGTCCAGCGGACGTTCCTTACGTCAGCCAGGTGGCGTCCAGCCTTGCGGGGATGGGTGTGGCGCATCGTCGGATGTCGGGCAGAGACTGGACGCAGTTGCACCCGACGTTCCTCTTGCCCGATGATTTTGACGTGGTGTTCGAGCCCGATGCCGGGATGCTCAAGGCATCACGGGCGCTCGAAGTCGAGGCCGAACTGGCGATTCGGCTCGGACCCAACACCCGGATCTTGGAGCAGACGCCGGTCGTGCGGATCGACCTCGAAGCGTCGCGACCGACCCTTGTGACCGAGAGCGGCCGGATCGAAGCCGACCGGCTGATCGTGACGGCGGGAGCGTGGACGCCCCGGCTCATCCCCGCGCTGGCCGAGCGACTCCAACCGACGCGACAGGTGGTCCTTTACGTCCGACCAACCCCGTATCAACCGTTCTCGCTCGGTCGCTTCCCGGTCTTCATCTTCAAAGGCCCCGGGGAACTCGACGCCTTCTACGGGATGCCGAGCGCCCTGGGCTTCGGCGTGAAGGTTGCCCGGCACGGCGGCTCGGTCATCGATCCGGCCGAGGCCACCCGCGAGGTCGAGGAGTCGGAGCGTGAGCCGGTGCGGGCGTTCCTGCGGGCCTATTTACCGGCCCTGGCCGAGGCCCCGATCGATCGATCCGAGGTCTGTCTCTACACGATGGCCCCGGACGAACAGTTTCAGGTTGGGCATCCCAAGGGGAGGAGCGACATCGTCGTCGCCAGCCCGTGTAGCGGTCACGGGTTCAAGTTCTCCTGCCTGATCGGCTCGATCCTGGCCGATCTGGCCCTCCACGGCCGGACTGATCACGACATCTCGGCCTGGAGGTTTGACGCCTGACGGTGGTCAGAACGCCTCGGCGTCGAACGGATCGGCTGCGCTCGCCAGGTTCTGGAACTTCATGATGTTCTTCTGGAACTGGAACTTCACGGTGTCGGTGGCCCCGTTACGATTCTTGGCGATGATGAGTTCGGCTAACCCCGGCTGGTCGTTGGGGTCATAATACTCGGGACGATGGAGGAGCAAGACGAGGTCGGCATCCTGTTCGATGGCACCCGACTCGCGAAGGTCGGCCATCCTGGGTCGGCGGTCTTCGCGGGTCTCGACCGCCCGGTTGAGCTGCGAGAGGGCGATCACGGGGATGTCGAGTTCGCGTGCGAGCGTCTTGAGTCGCCGGCTGATCTTGGCGATCTGCTCCTGACGGCTGTCGCGCGACTCCTCGGAGTCGATCAGCTGGATGTAGTCGACGACAACGAGGCCGATTTTCTGCCGGAGCTTGAGCCGCCTCGCGTTGGCGGTGATCTGGAGCATGTTCCGCGAGGGGGTGTCGTCGATCATCAGAGGCTCGCCGGAGCGAAGTTCTTCGTAGCCGCGGCTGAGCTGGGCCATGTCATTGTGACTCAAGCCCCGACCGGTGCGGAGCTTATGGCCGTCGACGCGAGACCGTGAGCAGAGGAGCCGCTCGGCCAGTTCGAGCTGACCCATTTCGAGGCTTACGAAGAGGACCCCTAGCTTCTGCTCGACCGCGACGTGCTCGCAGATGTTGAGCGCGAAGGCCGTTTTACCCATACTCGGTCGCGCGGCGAGGATGACGAGCTGCGAGCCCTGGAAGCCGCCGGTGATCGCGTCGAGGTCAAGGAAGCCGGTGCTGACCCCGCCCACGGGGCCTTTCGACTGGGCGCGGTCGATGATCCGCGACATCGCGGCGATCATGACTTCCTTGAGGTCACTGGTGTCGCCCGAGACCTGTTCTTCGGCGATCGCGAAGATCCGCCGCTCGGCCGAGGCGAGGAGTTCCTCGGCGGTATGAGTGTTCGAGTAACCGTCGCGGAGGATCTCGTTCGCCGACTCGATCAGCTCGCGGGCGACGGCCTTCTCGCGGACGATCTGGGCGTAATAGCGGGCGTTGGCGGAGTGCGGGACGCTGTCGCGAATCTGGAGGATTGTCTCGAGGCCGCCGATCCGGTCGAGCTCGTCACGCTTCCGAAGTTCTTCTTCGAGAGTGATCGAGTCGAGCGCCCTCGCCTGGTCGTAGAGGTCGCGGATCGCCCGATAGATGATCTGGTGGCTGTCTCGGTAGAAATGCTCGGCCTTCAGGATGGGGATGATGTCGTGGAGAACTTCGTTGTCGAGCAGGATGCTGCCGAGGACGCCTTGCTCGGCTTCAAGATTCTGGGGAGGCAAGCGGTCGGCAACGCCAGCCGTGAGACCGGCAACCGTCGCCCGACCGTGGCCATGACCGTTCCCATTACCGTTACCGTTTCCGGGTGGCATTCGGGCTGACTCCGTCCGTCCTGGAGAGTGAGCAGGGGTTTAACCGGGCGCGATGCCCGGCGACTTTGCTCGCGGTGAGAGGCAGCGTGGGATCCGTCCCTTGGCCTAGCTCCGCGCGTGGAGAGGGCTGGCCCTACCTGAACAATGGTATCGGCCAGCCCTTGAAAGAACTATCCTATTTCGGACGGAATTCCGTCCTCGCCCGCGTCGAATCAGACGGGGACTTCGTCGGTGTGGGACGGCACGACCCAGAGCTTGACCTCGGTGTCGACATCCTGGCCGAGGTGAAGCTTGATCGTGTAGAGGCCCAGCTCCTTGAGCGGACCCTCGATTTTGACGTTCTCGGCGTCCAAGGGGAAATTGTCGGCGCGGAGGGCCGCGGCAATCTGATCAGCGCTGACCGAGCCGTAGAGGTGGCCCTCGGCGTTGGCGTTCGCCTCGATCGTGATCGACCGCTGAGCGATCTGAGCACCGAGATTGACGAGGTCAGCGCGGCGGGCCTGCTCGAGCTGGCGAAGGCGTTCGCGATGCTTCTCGACGATCCGCAGGTTGTGCGGCGTGGCGAAGGTGGCGAGGCCCTGCGGCAGGAGATAGTTACGGGCAAACCCGGGGCGCACCTTCACGAGGTCACCCGGCTGGCCGAAGTGGGGGACGGCGTGCGTGAGCAGGACCTGCATATAGCCGTCCTTCGCACGCATCGGGTGATTGCGCCGACGCTCGACGCCGGGCTGGCGAATCTCGGGGACGAGCATCGCAATGCCGACGCTCCGAGAGGGGTTCGCTCCCTTGGTGCTTCTCTTCGAGCTCGCCTTGGCCTTCGACTTCGCCTTGGCCGGCTTCTTATCCGTCATCTTGGCCATGATCACTGCACTCCTGCGGGGGCGTCGCGAAGGCGCGGGTCAAATCCGTCGCGCGGCCGGCCCAAACTCGTCTCGGTCGTGGGTCTCGTTGTCGATCCGTTCCGGGTCAGAACGGAATGTCTTCTTCATCACTGTCAGAATCGGGCGGCGGGGGCGGGGTTGGTCGTTTCGGGGCCAATGCCGGAGCCGGCCCGCTTCGACCGCCACCACTCGCCGGGCCTCGGTTTTCGTAACCGGAGTTCCCGCCGGCCGCAGGTCGTCGCGCGGCGGGGGCGGAATCGTAGTCGCCCGAGGGAGAACCACCCGGCCCGTCGTCTTTGCGGTCGAGGAACTGGACGCGTTCGGCGAGAACCTTAATCTTCGACTTCTTCTCGCCGGTCGTCTTGTCGTCCCAGCTCTCCATCTTGAGCGAGCCTTCGACGTGGACGCCGCGTCCCTTGACCAGATACTGGCAGCACGTCTCGGCCTGGCGATCCCAGACCGTGACGTCAACGAACAAGACCTCGTCTTTGCGTTCGCCGTCCTTACCCGTCCAGGACCGATTGACAGCGATCGCGAGGTCGGTCACGGCGGCACCGCTCGGCGTGTGGCGCAATTCGGGGTCGCGCGTCAGGTTACCCATCAAGAAGACTTTGTTGAGGGACGCCATCGAACCGTTTCTCCCGAAAACTAATCGCCCCGTCCGACCCGCGGCACGTAACTAAACGCCTGTTCCGTTACGAAGCCTATCACGTCGCGACGCGAGCGACAAGTGAGAAACCCGGAAGATCAACCCACGACGACGATTGCGACGTGGCCGACTCGATCCACTGCTCAGTCGTCACGACGACGGCGGCGGGGACGGTCGTCCATCTCTTCTTCGCGAGGGGTATCTTCATTCTCGCCCGGGGTCGATGTCATCGCCTGGTTGACGAGGTGGTCGACGAGTTTCGGGTGAACCTTGAGGATCAACTCGCGAAGGATCAGCTCGGAGAGGTGGCAGTCTGCCGAAATCTCCTTGAGGTCTTCGCCTTGCGTCTTGAAGTAGGTGAGAAGGTAGGTGCCCTTCTTGTGCCCTTCGACGGTGTAGGCGAGCCGACGTTCGTCCCACTGGCGGCTGGCGACGATCTCGGCGTTGTGCTTGGTCAGGATGTCGTGGACGTGCCGAACCGCATCGTCCCACGACACGGCCACCTTGGCGCTATCCAGCAGGAACATCGCCTCGTAGGTATTAACTGGCAAGGGGCTCTCCTCGGTCGTGTCGGGATCAGGTCTTAGGGCCGTTGAACCGGTTCATTGCGACGTCGAGCCCCTGGGAGACCCAGACGGCGACAGCCTGCGTGGCTTCGATCAGCGAGTCATCGACCACGGGGCGTTCGACGGGGCGGAACCGGCTGAGGACGAAGTCGGAGGCGTCAATCGGTCCGCGTTCACCAATTCCGATCCGGAGCCGGGCATACGCCTCAGTCCCGAGGTGGGCGGTGATGTCGCGGAGACCTTTCTGGCCGCCGTCAGAGCCCCCCGCCTTGAGCCGAAGCCGGCCGAGCGGGAGGTTCAAATCGTCGCAGATGACAAGAAGTTGCGTCGTTTCGATCTTGTAGAATCTCAGGGCCTGGACGACGCTCCGGCCACTGAGATTCATGAATGTTTCGGGCTTGAGCAGGAGGACCTTGCGGAAATCGATCTCGGGTTCGGCGAGCAGCCCGTCGAACTTGCGGGCAAACTTGGCCCCCGGCCCTGCGGCTGCGAGGCGGTCGACCGCCTCGAAACCGATGTTGTGCCGGGTGCCGTCGTATCTGCTGCCGGGGTTGCCGAGGCCGACAACGAGCTTGAGCATCCGTCAGCCCCCTCGGCCGGGGTTGAGGGCCGCCATCGGGGTCAGTCCTCTTTTTCCTTCCGCTCGGGCTTGATCATCTCGGGCTGAGTCGCCGTGCCATCAACTGCGGTCGGCTCGGGTTCGGCCGATCGGCTGATGACGTGGACGACAAGGGACTCAGGGTCACCCTTGACGATGACGCCCTCGGGCAACTTCAGCTCGCGAATGTGGATCGCCTTGCCGATGTGAAGCTCGCCGATGTCGACCTTGATCGAGTCGGGAATTGCGCGGGCCAGGCAGGTGACGTGAATCGAGTGGAGCAGGTGTTCGAGAACGCCCCCCTCGGCCACACCCGGGGCCTCGCCGCGCAAGTCGAGCCGGACGTCAGTCACAATCGACTCTTCCGCGTTCACGCGGGCGAAGTCGATGTGGATAATCTCCTTGCCCAGGTGATCCCACTGGATGTCTTTAACCAGGACCGTCTCGGTCCCGCCAGCCATCTGGAGTTCGGCCAGGTGTGTCGACTTCTTGATCATCTCCCAGACCGTGGCCCGCGCGATCGAGATCGGCGTGGGGGCCTGCTTGTGTCCGTAGATGATCGCCGGGATGCGTCCCTTAGCACGAAGCTTCCGGGAAACCCGCGAACCGGTCCCCTTGTTCTTCGCGGCCTCGCGCACCTCAACCTGGATTTTGACGGCCTCCGCCATGCGTCGCCCTTTGCCTGACCCTGCCACGAGGTCGGAACGAGAACCGAAGAAAAAGAGCCATCCCCGGTGGCTAACCAGGACGGCCCTGCGACCGAATCGGCAGCCCGAAAGCCGCGCATTTGGTGATAATAAGGTTCCCTACGTCGCCCTGCAAGGTCAAACCCTGGACTTTTCTAGGTCGAAGTTGCTGGCGGGTGTTGCTCTTGCACTTGGTCTTTCGCTCAGTCCAGATTATCGAACCCGTACGAAGCCCCCGCAGAGACCGAATCGAGTCGTCCGGTTCTTCAGCTCCAGGACAGACAGCGGATCTGGAAAACCCTTATCAGAGTGACCGGCATTTCCACTTCTCAAGCTACCGACTGATTGATACCATGCTTCGTAAGTCGTCGGGCCGGAATAATCCTCTTGACCGTTCTGCCGACTACGCCTCGCCTCTCACCCCGCTATTCCGGAGCGACGGACCGCCCCGCCCGCCTCCTCTTCCTGCCATCCGTCCCTGACCCCGAATCGTCTTGTGGTCAGAGGACAATGACCAAACTTTCCCGATTCTCGCGCCGGACTGACCCGAATCGTCGCTTTTCTCTCTTCATGCTTCAGGACACTACTCTCGATCTGCCGCAGAGCCGTCACGCGGGTTGACCGCACGGACGAGGGGACGGCGGTTGGACTTTAACCCCTGGAGGGGGAAGAATTTCCGATGCGTTTCGACGACCTGAGCTTTCGATCTTCCGTTCGATCACGCTAGGCATCGGCCTGTGGGCCTGGTTCGGAATTGCGGCGGTGACGGCGCTGATGGCTCTCATGGCCCTGGGACGACGTCGGCTGCGGGTCGTCGGATGGGGGCTGGTCAACGCGTCGGCTGTTTTGGCCTGGGTCGGATGTCTGGCGATCTCCGAATGCCAGGCACAGGAAAATCTGACGCCGATGATCACGGCTCGGTCGCACGTCTATGACGACGTTTCCCGCGAGGTCGCGCAGGCGGGGCTGTTCGCGGTTCCGATCCTCGGTGTACTGGTCCTCGCGACGAAGCGAAAACTGGCCTTCAACCGGCGTCGTCAGCTTCTCTCGACGTATCTCCGGATCGCCGGCAAGGCGCTTTACGACGGCGATTTTGACCGTGCGATCGCCGAATATAGCATCGCGATTCGGGTCGATCCCGCCCGCACCGATTCGTATGTCAAGCGAGGCCAGGCCTTCCTGGAGAAGGGCAACTATGACCGCGCCGTGGCGGACTTCAACCGTACGCTTGTCATCGACCCCGAGTGTGCCGCCGCCTACCTGAATCGTGGGATCGTCCAGGCTGCCCGAGGGGATGACCAGGCCGCGCTCGTCGACTTCGCGCGTGCCATCGCCCTCAACCCGAGCATGGCCTCTCCGCGGCTCCATCGCGGCCTGAGCCTGGCGAAAGTCGGCGACGCCGAAGGGGCTGCCGACGACTTCCGCCGCATCCTCAAGCTCACGAATCACTCCGACTTCACCGAGCCCGCCCGGTTCCACCTGAAGATGATCGAAGACAGCCTCCCGTCCGCCGAATCCGACCTGATGACTTCTTGAGCCGATAGGGCGAGCGTCGAACTGCGATCCATAAAAGAGACGGGCACCGGCCGAAGAGGTCTGGTGCTCGTCTTTTTGTCGGTTGCTCTGCCGACATGTCGCAGCCGTCAGACGACCTCTCGGCCGATCCGGTCGAAGGTTGATTCGCCGTCGCGGTCGAAGACGAAGCGGGTCGGCAGGCCGACGACTCGGCGGGCACCGAGTCGGAAGAGGGTGCGCTGGCAGGCGGTGAGACGTTTGGCGAGGACGAGGGCGGTCACTCGCCAGGCGTCTCCCCCTTCGGCGTCCCAGACCTGACCGCGGGCGACGTGTTGCGCCCCCTGCTCTGTCAGATAGGTTGCGACGGCCTCGGCCGTCCTGGGGGCGGGTTCGGCGGGACTGCCGACGACTTCGAGGTGCAGCCAGCCCTCGCTGGCGCGGACGCCGTCCATGGCATCGAGCAAAAGAGCAAGCGGGCCGGCCTCGCCTTCGTCGACCATCGCTCTGAGTGCGGGGGCGTGGCCGATCAGGCATGAGGCTGATTCGAGCACGGTGCCGCCTTCAATCTCGCGGAGGCGGTTGTCCTTGAGGGTCGTGCCCGAGCTGGTGAGGTCGACGATGACGTCGGCGATGCCGAGACTGGGGTGAAGTTCAAGGGCACCGTCGGAGTCGATCACCTGGTAGTGATGGATGCCCCGGCGGAGGAAGAAGTCTTGCGTGAGGTGGGGATATTTGGTCGAGACGCGGAACGTCTTGCCAGCGTCTTTGAACTCAGCGGCGAGGTCGACGAGGTCCATCGCGTGGGTGACGTCGATCCAGCTCTCGGGCACCGCGACGACGAGCCGACAGCCGCCGTAGCCGAGGTCTTGGGTGACGACCCTTGCCTGGTCGGCCTCGGCCGCGCGCTCGGCGAAGACGTCATATCCGGTGACGCCGAGGTGGCAACGACCTTCGTTCACCTGCGCCACGATGTCAGTCGGCCTCATGAAGACGACGTGGAAGCGGGGATGGCCGCTGATCACCGCTTCATATTGACGATCGCTGGCGCGACGGACCTTGTAGCCCGCTGTCTTGAGGATCTCGACGATCCCGTCGTAGAGGTGCCCCTTCGAGGGGAGGGCGAGTCGGATCGGGTCGATCGTCATGGTCGGGCACCGGTCGGCGTCAGGAGTCGGAGAAGTTCGTCGCGGGATTTCGGCTCGGCCTCGACACCGGTCGCGAGGTTCATGACGCGGATTTTCGTGCCGTCGACATGGATCACGCGAGTGAACGACGTGGCCTTTGCAGAGGACTGGTCGCGACCCGGCGATTCAACGACCACAGTCTGTCCGCGCGATCGGAGCCAGGCCGCCAGGCCATAAGCCTCGGGGCTATTCGCGACGAGCAGTGTGCGTTCTTGGGGGGCGTCTGCCTTGAGGTCATGGCCCCGCGCGTCGAGGATCTCGCGGAGCCGTTCGAGGCCGAACGCGAAGCCGACGCCTCCGAGGTCGCCGGTCGAGCCGAGGGCACGCGCCAGGCCGTCGTATCGGCCGCCGCCGCAGACTTCAAGCGGGCCGCCGGGTGTGTCGGCGAGCAGGACGAACATCATCTGCGAGTAGAACCCGATCCCCCGGCCGAACCCGAGGTCGAGCTCGACGCGGGCCGGGTCAATCCCGTAGGCGCGGAGCGAGTCGACCAGGGTGCGCAACTCGCGGGACATCGCGGGGACGACGTCTTCGAAGCGTCCGAGGCGATCGAGCACGTCGAGCGCGGGGCCTCGAAGGTTGGCCAGTTCGCGGACGCGGTCGCGGAGTTTCGACAGCACGCCCGACAGGCCGTGGCCGAGGTCCCACTTGCGGCGAATCCGGCCGATCACGTCGCGTCCTGACCTCCGGCCGATCACTTCGGGATAGAGGGTGCGGAAGAGGCGATCGACGCCCGCGTCGTCGGCCGGGACGTCGGCCTCCTCGTCGGCTTTCCCCGCGCCGAGCCAGGCGGCGAGCGATTCGAGGTGCGACTCCATCGCCGAGAGGATGCGGTCTTCGGAGGTCGCTTCGCCCCCGCCCTGCGCGGCCTCTCCGAGCACTTCGACGAGCGCGACCTGCACGCCTAGGGGCAGCCCCGACCACTTGAGGAGGTCGCGGATCAAACCGGCGTGGCCGATCCGGATCGTTGCGTCGGCGATGCCTGCCTCGGCGAGCGACCAGTCGGCGAGCCAGATCGCTTCAGCGTCGCCGCCGTCACCCCGGTCGTCGATCCGTTCGACGCCGACTTGCTGGAACTCGCGGAGCACGCCCGGCCCGGTCGGTTGCAGGCGGAAGACCGGACCCGCGTAGCTCACTCTCCAGGGCAATGTCTGCGGGTCGGGCGCGTCGTTGAAAGCGCGGACGATCCCGGCTGTGACTTCGGGGCGAAGGCAGACGTCTTCGCTCAGCGCGCCGGCGACCTGATAGAGGTTGGCCACGATCCGCGCGCCGCTCTTTCGTTCGTGGAGCGTGCGGTTTTCGAGCACCGGTACGCGGACGGGTTGATATCCGGCGCGGGCGAATCGGTCAAGCAGGAGCGATTCGAGACGTTCGAGCCGCGCGAACGACTCGGGGAGGAGGTCGGCCGTCCCCTTGACGAGTGCTACACGAGACTCCGCCGCGCGGATGGGGTTTGAGTCGCCGATCATGACCCTGCCCCCAGCGCTTCGGCCACAGTCCGTTCGAGTTCGGCCCACGGAAGGGCCTTTCGCTCCTGCCTCGTGGCGAGGTCACGGAGGTTGAACAGCTCTTTCTCTGCCTCGTCCGGTCCCACGATCACGGCCACCTTATGCCCCCGGGTCGATCCGTATCCCATCTGCTTGCCGATCTGGATCGGGTCAGGGAAGACCTCTGCCCCGATCCCGGCCTTACGGAGCCGCGCGGCCAGCCCGAAGGCAACTGTTGGCGCGACGCCGGGGAAGTTTGCCACGAGGACCGGGACCGTCGTCGATTGGCCCTTCAACAACCCCGCCTCTTCCATCAGCGCGAGCAGCCGATCGAGGCCGATCGACGCCCCGACACCTGGCAGTCGACGGTCGGTGAACAGGCTCGCGAGGTTGTCATATCGGCCGCCCGAACTGATGCTGCCGTATTGTTCCCAGCCGTTGACCGTGGTCTCGAAGACGACGCCGGTGTAGTAGTCGAGGCCCCGTGCGAGGCTGAGGTCGATCTTGAGGGCTGACTCGGGAACGCCCGCCGAGATGAGGAGGTCGAAGATCGCCCGGAGGTTCTCGATGCCCTTCATCGCGGACTCGGATTCACGCAGCGCCGTTTCGACGGGCACGAGGACGTCGATCCCTCCGCGTCCCGAGGTCACGAAGTCGAGGAGACGATCGGCCTGCTCGCGAGACATGAACGTCTGAAAAGGCGACTCGTTGAGTCCCCCCAGCCGTTCGACAGAATCGGCGAGTTCTTGGGCCAGTTGGGGATTTGTCACTTCAATTCGCTGGGCGGCGGCGAATTGATCGAGGAGGTTTTCGCTGACCTCGGCGTATTGGAGTTCGAGGGCGACGCGATCGCGGCCGATCTTGGCGAGCTTGTCGAGAACGCGGAGCACGCGCGCTGTCTGGTCGGCGACGCCGATCGTTTCGAGCAGGCCGTTAAGCACCTTGCGGTTGTTGATCGCGATCGTGAAGGCCGGTATCTTCGCCGCAGTGAGCGAGGCGTAGATCACCTGGGCCGTCTCGGCGTCGGCCACGGCGCTCTCAGTGCCGACGGTGTCGAAGTCGCACTGGGTGAACTCGCGGAACCGGCCCTTCGCCGGGCGCTCGCCCCGGAAGACCGAGCCGATCGCGTAGCGCTTGAACGGTGTGCCGAGTTCGTTGACGTGCTTGGCCACGAACCGGGCAAATGGCACGGTGAGGTCGAACCGGAGGGCGAGCTTACCCGCCTCCCCCCCTTTATTCGTGACTTCGAAGATCTGCCGAAGCACCTCGTCCGACCCGGCACCCTTACCGGTGAGCACTTCCATACGCTCGATGTGGGGCGTCTCGATCGGGACGAAGCCGAAGGAAGCAAAGGTCTCGCGGAACGTCGCCAGCATCCGCTCGCGCGGGATCATCACCGAGGGCGGAACGTCGCGGAGCCCGCTGGCGACGCGGGGGTCGATCGACATAAACGGGCAGACCTTTCCTCATCCTGGGTCGGACATTGGGGCGAGCTATCCTATCACACTCCTCCGCCCGATTGCACGACCCGCCGGGTTAGGTCCGGGGCGTGAAGAGGATGATCTCGACCCGACGGCCCGGACCGGGGGCCGCAGTGCCTCCGGCGTCGGCCATCGTCCGAGGCATCTGGGTTCCGAAGCCGATCGCGGCGACTTTACGGGTGCCGAACCAGCCGACAGTGTCGAACCCGTGTACTGTGACCAGGTAACGACGCACTGAGTCGGCTTGTTCCTGGGTGAGAATCTGGGTGAGGTCAGGGTCGCGGCGGTCGTCGCTGAAGGCAGCGATCACGACCTCGGTCTTGCCGTTCTTCGCCCGCTT
Source organism: Isosphaeraceae bacterium (assembly GCA_025356435.1). GTDB lineage: Bacteria > Planctomycetota > Planctomycetia > Isosphaerales > Isosphaeraceae > CAMFLR01. The sequence continues at coordinate 18,419 of JANXSY010000030.1, forward strand.
GAACCACGAGGCGATCTCATCAAGGACGATCCGTCCACCGGGAGTCAGCACCGACCGGCCTGGCTCAAAGAGGACGTCGGGGTTGAGCGTTTTGCCCTCGCGATCCGACCCCGGCTTGTAGAGCACGCGCTCGCGGTCGTAAAACGCGCGGTCGTCGAAGTATCGCGAGAGCGGCCACGTACGTTTGAGCGCGGCGAGGTTCTCCTCGACGTCGTTGAGGGTGCGCGAGCCTCGGTCAGAGAGAGCGAGGAGCTTGCGATAGGCCTCCTCGTCCTGGATGAACCGGCCGAGACTCCCCTTCCCTTCGCGGATCGAGGTGGCGATCGCGTTGATCTCCCCCAGCCCATGCTCGGCGGCGCGGGCGACGGCGTCGACCCGCTTCAAGGCCCCCGTCGCGTCGCGGATGAGGTCGGACAGTTCGGGCGTCGGCTCGGCGGCGATTCGGCCCGAGTCGGCCAGGGCCGGTGCGTTGGGCAGGCCTGGACGGATCTCGACGACCTTCGCGCCGACGATTCCTTGCGAGGCGATCTGCGCCTTAGCGTCGGCACGGATCAGCGGGCGGAGCTTTTCGTCGATCCGAAACCAGAGCGTGACCATCCCTCCGGGCGCGGGCGGAGCGTCGATCTTCTCGACGACCCCCGCGTCCATTCCCTGCACGCGGACGCGATCACCCAGATTGATCCCGCCGATCGAGGCGAAGTCAGCGCGGACCCGAAACGTCGGCTGGATGCGCCACTGGCGGTTCGACACGATCACGACACCCGTCGCGACCACAGCTAGGGCCGCCACCACGAACAGGAGGCTGAAGACCGCCCTCTTCCGCGAGATTGCACCATGCATGGCCTATCCACCCTTTCGCGGCTCGATACGTTGTCGGCCGTGTCGTCCCTGAATCTGACAATATACTAATCCACGGATCGATCGATTGGACAGGCCCCGACAGAAGGATTGCAAAGTCGCCTTTCCGGCGAAGGAAAGCTCTTGTGTAGGGTGGCCCCGGTTCTCGAACCGGGGGGCGAAGTGGCAGAAAAGAGGCCGCCGGCGCGGAAATCGTTCCCCACCGGTTCAAAAACCGGTGCCACCCGAGATGTCTCAAGTGATCCCCACTTTGCAATCCTCCTTCAGGCCCCAATCCGTCTGTTCTTTTACCCTCTCCAGCCGACGAGGCTGACACCCAGTTGAATCAGCGGCACGAGCACGACGTTCGCGGCGAAGACCGCGAGCATCGACCGGACGACACCTCGGGTCGCCGCGCGGCCGACGGCTTCGGTCGATCGTTCAGCGTTCAGTCCGGTCCAGCAGCTTACTAGCCCGATGATCGCGCCGAAGACGCCCGTCTTGAGGGTCGCGGGGATGACGTCCGAGAGCCGGATGAAGTCGAACGCGCGTTGCCCGTAAACCTGCGAGGAGAGCGACCCCGCCAGCAACTCGGCGCACAGGCCCCCTCCGAGCGCGGCCGAATCGATGATGATCGTCAGAAATGGTACAGCCAGCGTACAGGCGAGCACCCGAGGGCCGACGAGAGTCGGGATCACCGGGGCACCAAGCACCGCGAGGGCGTCGATCTCCTCAGTCAGGTTCATCGAACCGAGTTCCGCCGCGAGCCCCGCTCCGAGCCGCCCGGCCACGAGCAGGCTCGCCAGGATCGGCCCCGTCTCGACCATGACAGCGACCGCCAACACGCTCGGCAGTGTTGCCTCAACACCATACGTCACGAGCAGTCGGTGCAGTTGTAGCCAGGTGACGAGCCCAACGCTCGCCCCCGCCGCAGCGACCAGGGGAAGGCTCCCCAAGCCCACACGCTCGAACTGGCCAAGCACCGCCAACGGCCGTCGATAGATCGACGCGACGGCCCCGCCGACCGCCCTCGGCAGGAAGCCGAAGAAGTTGGCGAAGGCCCGCAATTGATCCGATGCGTGACTCATGCTGCCCCTTATACCAGGTGATTCGCCGGTTGCGGCCGAATCTCAACCCGTAATTGGGGGCAATCGATCCTCGCCTGATCCCATAGCAACTCCATCGGCCGGAATCTTTGCCCAATGAACGACCTGCGTGGTGGCCGGGCCGATCGACTCCTTCTCGGCCCGCGATGTCCACGGATAATCCGGGTTCTTTAACCAGAGATTCGACGCAAGAGACAGCGGGTTGTGTGCGTTCAAACAGAGATCGTGCCAAGAAATCCAAATTATTTTTTTACTAAACATCTTTTCATAGTCACTAAGATAAACTACGTTAGGAATTCTAAACGCCTCCAATGGTCGGTTCAGACTTTTGCTCCAGCGAGATGTTGTCTGGAGTGATCGTATCGGGTGACGGGAAAATTACGATCGGGTGCGATGGTGCGTCCTGAGGAGAGCCTACTGATGGTTGGCAATCGAATGATCGTGCGAGGCGCGGCCTTGCTTGGGTTGATCCTCGGCCTGTCGGCAAGAGCCGAGGCGAGCCTAATTACCTTCGATCTGTCGTACTCTGGCGACAGCTACGGAAACAGTGCCACCGGCAGGGGTACGATCACGCTCGATACCGGATCGCTACATAACCCCGGCCATACCGACTACTCGTTAACCACCCCCTTCGTCAAGGCGTTTTCGCTGACGATCTCGGGCGCGGCGAGTGGTTCTAATGGGACGTTCGACCTGGCCGACTACATCGACAACGGCGGATCGATCTATCTTGATACGGGCACCAAGGCGTTGAACCTCAGCCGTGAGTTGATCGGCCAGTCCACAGGCAACCAAAGCTACGACTACTTCGGCACGTTTAGCGGGGCCGGCGGCTTCGGGTTCACTTCCAACGGGTACGATTCTGCGGCACCCACCGAAGCTTATTCCTACACAATCGTCGATCCTAGCGGCGAACAACTCCTGCTGACCAACTTCACGCCGATCGTCACGTCCGTCCCCGAGCCTTCGACGCTGGCCGGTGCCGGGATGTTGGCCCTCTGCGGCCTGGCGTATCTCCGTCGCCGATCTCGGGTCGACTGATCGGACCTGCGAGTCGATACATCAAGTGAAAACGGCCAGCTCCGCGATCGCGGGGCTGGCCGTTATCGTTTCATCGGCATGTCTACCTAGAAGTTGCTTCAAGCCTTCTTCATCCCAAACAGTTCCATCGGCCGGAACTCCGCGCCCACGACCGGCGCTGCCGGGCAGCCGAGCCAGCCTTCAAGAAGTGAGGCGTAGACGCGGCGGAAGTCGGTGTGGTGCTTGAGGTCGCCGTCATCGAGGTCGTCAAAGCTCGGGTGGGCCCCGACGAGACCGGGCCTGGAGACAGGGCCGACGACGAAGAGCGGGGCCGCCGCGCCATGGTCGGTGCCGGCTGAGGCGTTCTCGGCGACCCGGCGGCCGAATTCGCTGAACGTCAGCAAGGCCACGCGATCGGCCTGACCGGCGTTGGTCAGGTCTTTGTGGAAGGCGGCGATGGAGTCGGAGAGCTGATTCATCAACGCGGCGTGCGCTCCGAGCTGATTCGCGTGGGTGTCGAAGCCATCCAGCGAGGTGTAATAGATCCGGGTGCCGAACCCCGCTTTGATGATCTGCGCGATGAGTTCGAGGCGGCGGGCGAGGCCAAAGTCGGGATAGGTCGACTTCTTGCCGGCCTGCTGTTGGTTGAGCTGTTCGAGCTTCTTGCTCGAATCGTAGGCCGCGAGCGTGCTGCGGCGGACGAAGCCGAGTAGCGGGTCGGCGGCGGGCCGGTCGAGTCGGGCGACCCGTTCGAGGGCGTCACGCACCTCGCGTTTAGCGGCGATGTCGCCGCCGAGCTGGAGCCGATATTGTTCGAGCGTCGTGAGCGAAGGGACCTCGGTCTTTTTTGACTTCAGCGCCAGTGCCAGCGACCGCGTGCCGACGTGCAGCCCCGCGATGTCGGAGCCGGCGGCGGCGGGGTTGGCGTCAAGGGTCCGGCCGAGCCAGCCGGTTTCGAGTGCCCCGTATTCGAGCTTCGCGGTCTCCCAGATCTCCATCGAGCGGAAGTGCGACCGGTCGGGGTTCGGATAGCCGACGCCCTGGACGATCGACACCCGGCCCGCCTCGACCAGCTTGGCCATCTCGCCCATCGACGGATGCAGGCCAATTTCATCGCTGATCTTATGGATCTGTCCCGAAGCCAGTCGCAGGGCGCGACGGGCCTTTGAGTAGCCATCGAGCTTATGCGGGACGACGGTATTCAGGCCGTCGTTGCCGCCGATGAGCTGGACGACCACGAGGATCTTGTCATTGTTCTTCGAATCCGAGGCCGCCCGGGCCGACTGGCTGAGGAAGCCGGGGATCGAGCTCGCCCCCATCGAGACAAGCGTGCTCGCGGCAAGCGAGGAGCGGAGAAAATCGCGGCGATTGGCAGACATAATGAGATGTCCTTAAATAAACGCTTGTCTTGATTTCAGTCTAGCCCCCTCCCCCCTCCGCAGGGGAGGGTTAGGGTTGGGGGGGCGAGTCGTCCTGCCGGTCCGACGGACCCAGACTTCCGTCGAACCAGGAATCCCCCCCCCCTAACCCTCCCCCACAAATGGGGAGGGGACCGCATTGCTGGATTCCCAATAGCAACCTATTCAAGCGAGCTGATATTCAGGTGTTGTCAGGACGAGCGTCGCGACCTCGGCCGGCTCTTTAACGAGGCCGAGAATCTTGGAGTCGAACGCATCTTGCACGAGCAGGTCGGTGTAAAATTTCCTCGACTCGACGCCGTGCTTGGCCGCGAGGGCCTTGGCGTCGCACCGGCCGCCGATCTGGGCGTTGTCGGTGCCGAGGAGGGCGAGGGCGAGGTTGGTCCGATTCAGCATCGCCGTGGTGTTGATCCAGGCCGTCCCGCCGTCCCATCCGGCGACGCTCGGCGGGGCGTAGAGGGTCTGCCCCATCCGGCCGCACGACTCGGCGAGCGCCTCGGCCGAGACCGTTGGCTTGACGATCTCGAGCGCTCGGATCGTGCCGACCGCGATGTCAACGGGCGACTTGACGCGGCGTCGCCGCACCGCGTCGTCGAAGAAGAGGTTCGATCGCAGGATCGTCCGCAACGGCGCGGAGATGTCATATCCCGAGTCGCGGAACACCTTCGCCAGCGGGGCGATTAGGGCCGGCGAGGGGGCATCAACCTCGCTCACGAATTGGCGATAGAGCTTGCCGCAGAGGAACTCTGCGCAGGCGGGCTGGCTGACGAGCAGGCCGGGAAGGTCGTCGGGCTTGAACCGGCCGGTCTTGCCGAAGATTGTCTTTGAGCCGTCGTCGTGCTGGGCCGGAAGCTCGCTATAGCGGTCACGCACGACGAACGCCCCGGTGAAGGCGCGAGCGGCCTCCTGGATGTCCTTCTCGGTGTAGCGGCCCCGGCCGAGGGTGAACAGTTCCATCACCTCGCGGGCATAATTCTCGTTGGGCTTGGCCTTGCGATTGGCGGTCGAGTCGAGCCAGACGAGCATCGCAGGGTCTTTGCCGATCACGGCGAGCATCGTTTGGAAGTTGCCGAGGGCGTGCTCGCGAAGCAGGTCATTCTGGCGCTGCATGAGCACCGGGTTCTCGACCTTTGTGAGCGACGTGGCGAAGTGGTTGTGCCAGAAGAGCGTCATTCGCTCGCGGAGCGGACGGGCCGTGAGGATCATCCGGTAGATCCAGAGCCCCTGGAGCCGGGTCGGCGTGGCGTCGGAGCCGACTCCCGCGTTCATCGAGTCGAGAAGCGTATCGAACTCGTCGGCCGTCTGGCCATCGCCGCTGGTCGCCTCGCCCTTGAGGAGCCGATCGACGCTCGCGACCGGCCCGTCCTTCAGGTCACGCTGAAGGATCGACCACGGGGCGGCGAACCCGGCCCGTCGATGGAGATGGGCGACTCGAGCGAGGTTCCAGGGAGATTTCGCGCCTGGGGCGAAGGGTGCCCAGGCGCGGGTGGGATCGTCAAGAAGTGGAGACGTATTCATGATCGGTCAGCCCTGAAAGATCGTGAACAGGGTTACTTCGCTCCGAGGGCGAAATCGAGCCGGAAGTCGACGGCCTTATCGCCGTCCTTGGCCGTCAATGTGCCGTGACCGGCGTAGCGGAGCAGGCCGAGCAACAGGTCAATCTCGCCACCGGCAGCGGCCTTGTCGTTGCCCTTCTCCATCATGTTCTGCGTGATAAGCCGCTGACGGTTGACGTCGAGGATGCCTGCGATCGCCGCGCCTTCGGCTTCGATGAGCAGGGTCGAGTCAGTGGGCTTGGCCACCTCCCTGACGGCGGGGATCAGGTCTTTGATCAGTCCGAGGCTCGAACTGAGAATGAAGTGGTTATCCACCTGCGCCACCGAGGGGGTGAAGTTGTGTCGCTGGTGGACTGAGACCTTCGCTCCCGGTGCCGCCTTTGAGACCATGAAGCGGGTCGAGGCGATGGTGATGCCGTTCACGTCTTCCGAGATCAATTCGAGCGACGGGGCCTTCGCCTGGGCCGCGCCGAGGTTGGCGAGGCCGACGAACGACTGGAACGCCACCTTGAGCCGCTGGGCAAAATCGTCGTCGTCGGGCTTGAGGTCGATCACCAGCGCGAAGCCGGGGAGCTTGAGGTCGGGCACGGGGTTCATCTTCGAGTAGTCTTGCGTCGCGACGACGATCCGCCAGTTGCTCGAAATCGCCCCGAGGATGCCGCTGCCGAAGTCTCGACCGCCGAAAAACTGGCCGGCGAAGGTGTCGAGCTGGGCGAGGCCCTGGACGAATTGGGGCGAGAACAGGTCGTTGCGCACCTCCCAGATGGCCGAGAGGTCACGCCAGAGGCTGAGGCTGGCGATCACCCCCTTCGGCCTGAGCGGGGCCGAGGCGCTCATCCCCTTGGGGGGGAGATATGTCTTGATCGACTGAGAATAGCCGTTCGCCGGGGTGGGCAAGGTCACGTTGGCGACGAGGTGGGCGTCGCTCCAGTTCAGGCTCGCGGCAACCCAGGGGGCCTTGCGGGCGGCCTCGATCCAGGGGGCGAAGAGGAACGTCTGACCAGGATTAACCATTTCGGGGATCGTGAATTTCTTGGGGTCGATCTCGCGGAGCCGGTCGAGCCGGACCAGCCCCCAGGCCACGGTGTCGGCGGAGACCCGGTCGTGACGGGCCTTCCAATCGGCGTTCGTGGCGATCGACGCGATCTTGCCGCCCCGGGCGCGGTCAATGACCGTCTTCACCGCCTCGGCCGATTGCGAGACGATCAGCGTGTCGTTGACGATCGCGTGCGTCGCGTCCTTGCTCATGCTATACAGTTTGATGCCTTGATGTTCCGACTCCTTGACCGGGTCGGGCTGGCCCTTCGTCTTGGCGTCGCCCCGGGCGAGTTCCAGCAGCTTGGCATGGGCCTTCGTCAGGAACGCCGGGTCGCTCGGGGTGAGAGCGATAAATCCCCAGGGGGCCTTCCCCTTCTCGGCCTCGACGGCGAAGACGATCCCGCCGCCGGCCAGCGAGCGAATCCCCTCCTCCCACGTCGTTTCGAGCAGGGCCGAGACGAACGTCACCCCCGCCTTCTGCTCTTTGTAGACGTCGCTCTTGAGGTAGCGGGCGTATGGGGGGATCGACGCCAGATAAGTCTGAAACTTGGGGTCGAGCACGCGGTCGAGCAAGACCTTAGGGTGGGACGCTTCGAGATAGATGACGGCGTCTTTCGACGTCCACTCGGCCCCCCGCGGACCATCCGCCCACGCGGCCAGAGGCACCAGGGCGATCGCGATTGCCGACCAAATCAGGGCAGATTTTCGACGCGGGACGCGGATGGGCATCGGCGACTCCTCTTGGGCGGAGATGAGACAATTCGCAGGCTTCGACGCCCGTTTTACCCCGCCCGAGTCGAGCAGGTTTCGTCGCAGTTTTCGAAGATCGACCGACCTGGACTGTCGGCACCCCCTTGTCTCATGGTAGATAATGAAATTGGACCGACACCAAGGGACGTCCGCAAGCCGCGAACGAGAGACGAGACTGATGGGAAAACCGCTAAACCGATTCGATCTCAGAGCCGAAGCCGAAGCGATCGAGCGGCTCGGACTGACCCCCAACAAGGCGAGAAAGCCCCGCGACGAGTCGACCGAGCGACGGTCGAAGCCCGCCGAAGCGCTCAAGATGCGGGTCGTCTGGGCAGTGTGCGACGTCGGCGGTAAGACCCTCGCCACGTTCGACTACACCAACAAGGCCGACGCCGAGGCCCACGCCGCCGCCCTCAAGGCCAAGGGCAAAGGGCCGCTCTTCGTCCGGTCGATCAAGCAGCCGATGACTTCGAGCTGATCGCCCCGCCAACCTCTCGCATAAACCGCTTTGGCCCCAACCAGGCCATGAACGCTTCAAACGGCCCGGGCAACCAGTGGGGCACCGCGACCGTGAGGGCAGCCTGGAGAGTCGGCGTCACGAACGCCCTTCGGCCGCCCAATCCTCGGATCAGGCCCTGGGCGATCGCCTCGGCTGGCTCACCCGGCTTGGCGTGGTCGCTGCCCCGGCCGCCGAGCGACGACGTTCGGAACTCGCTCGCGAACCGACCCGGCCGCAACGCCCAGAGCCGGACCCCCGACCCGCGCAACTCGTGCCGGACGCTCTTGACCAGCCCGTCCACCGCGTGTTTCGACGCGACATAAGCGGCCGAGTACGGAATCCCGAACGTCCCCAACACCGATGAGACCTCGACAATCTCACCCCGACCGCGCCCCCGCATCGCCTGGATCGCCCTTTGGGTCAAATCAAACACCGCCATGACGTTGACCTCGACAATCCTCCGCACCTCCGCTGGGTCTTGCTCGCCAAAATCGGCATAGTGCCCGACTCCGGCGTTGTTCACCAGCAGGTCGATCCCCCCCGACTCGGCCTCGGCCCAGCCCCAGAGCCGGGCGCGAAAGCCGGGGTCGGAGATGTCGCCGTCGAGCACTTTGACCTTGCCCTCGGGCATCTCCGCCATCAACTCATCAAGACGGTCGAGCCGCCGGGCCGTCGCATAAACCGTCATCCCGCGATCTCGCACAAGCTGCCGGACAAGTTCGCGCCCGAGACCAGCCGATGCGCCGGTGACGAGGGCCGTCGAGAGGGTTCGAGACATTGCGGGGCGAACTCCAGGAATTATTCCGTTGACTCCGGCCTCTCGGGAGAATCCGACTCGATGTCCGACGGTCTTGCGCACGTCTCTCGACGACCGTAGTCGTCCGAGAACTCGCTACCGATGTTGATGAAGGGGAAGACGACTCGCCGGAGAGAGTAACGAGTCGTCTCGACTTCTCCATCAATGCCCGACCATTCCCTCGGGCCTCACCCAGACATCGAACTGTTCGCCGGTGACAAGCCCGAGATCGATCGCCGATTGCCGCAGGGTGATCCCCCGCTTGTGAGCGTCTTTGGCGATCTTGGCAGCCTTGTCATAGCCGATGTGCGGATTGAGCGCGGTAACGAGCATGAGCGAGCCGTGGAGGAGTTCCTCGATCCGCTCGCGGTTCGGCTCGATCCCGACAGCACAGTGGTCGTTGAAGCTCACGGCCCCGTCGGCGAGCAGGCGGACGCTGTGCAAGAAATTATAGATGATCAGCGGCTTCATCACGTTCAGCTCGAAATTGCCCGTCGCGCCGCCGATATTCACCGCGACGTCGTTGCCGAGAACCTGCGCGGCGAGCATCGTCACGGCCTCGCACTGGGTCGGGTTGACCTTGCCCGGCATGATCGAACTGCCCGGCTCATTGTCGGGGATCGTGAGTTCACCCAGCCCGCAGCGCGGCCCTGAGGCAAGCCATCGTACATCATTGGCGATCTTCATGAACGTCGCCGCGATCGTCTTGAGCACGCCGTGGGCGAACAGCAACGCATCATGACCCGAGAGCGCTTCGAACTTGTTCGGGGCCGAGACGAACGGATGCCCGGTGAACTTCGCCAGCTCGGCCGCCACGCGGTCGCCGAATTCGGGATGGGCATTGAGACCCGTGCCGACGGCTGTCCCCCCCTGCGCCAGCTCGCAGAGCGAAGGCAGCGCCTGGTCGACGTGCTTCAAGCCGTTGTCGAGCATCTGGACCCAGCCCGAAAACTCCTGGCCGAGCGTGATCGGCGTCGCATCCATCAGGTGCGTCCGGCCGATCTTCACGACGCCGTCGAACGCCTTGGCCTTCGTGTCGAGGGTATCGCGCAGCGTCTTGATCGCGGGGATCAGGCTCTCTTTCAGCGCCTCGACCGCAGCGACGTGCATCGCCGTGGGGAAGACGTCATTCGACGACTGTCCCTTGTTCACGTCATCATTCGGATGGACCTTGCGAGCCATCCCGCGCTCGCCGCCGAGCCGTTCGCTCGCACGATTCGCGATAACCTCATTCAAGTTCATGTTCGTCTGCGTGCCGCTGCCTGTCTGCCAGACGACGAGCGGGAACTCACCATCATGAGTCCCGGCGATCACCTCGTCGGCCGCCTCGATGATTGCTGCGCCGACGTTCGGATCTTTGAACAACCCGAGATCGAGATTCACCCGCGCCGCTGACCGCTTGACCTTTGCGAGGGCGTGGATCAGCCGCATCGGCATCTTATCGCCGCTGATCTTGAAGTTTTCGAGCGACCGCTGCGTCTGGGCACCCCAGAGCCGCTCGGCAGGAACGTTGACTTCGCCCATCGTGTCGGTTTCGATCCGGAAATCGGGCATCGCGGCTAACCTCTTCGGGCACGTTGAAACGTCATCGACCTTGTCACGATTTCGGATCCACCCTACCCGATTTTCGCGCCGACCGACAAGTTCCCCAGTCGTCTCGATCGTGCCAATCCTGCGTTCACCGAGGGGGCTGTTTCCGATAGAATGACCCATAGGACGAGGCAATACCGACAGGGAGGCCGTCTCGATGGACCTTGAACTCACCGAAGCCGCTCGCGACCTGCTCCGCATCCGACTCTCCGGCGAGCGGGTCGACGTCGCTCCCGACAACCGAGAGAGTTACCGGGAGCTGGCGGATGCCGGGCTGATGGAACCCGTTCATACCTTCGCCAAGGGCCGAAATTCGCATTACCGCGTGACCCTGGCCGCGATGGAGCGACGGGACGAGTGGATCATGATCGCCATCCCTGCTCCATCGCGTTGAGGATTCGTCGCGCCGCTTCTGATATCTTGCGGTCCGTCCTTAGTCCGAACAGCAATGCTTCCTCATGTGTCCCGGCTTGGCTCTCGGCGAACTCGTGGATGTTGATCGCGTCGATCCGATCCCGCAGTCGGGATTTTGCCCAGAGTGTCCCGGCCTGGCGTCCATAAGTCTCGGTCAGCAACTCCGGGTTGAGTACGCCGCTGTCGACGCTGATTTGACCACCCGTGACAACTCCCCCGCCGTCAGACTCGTGCGGAAAGAAGGTTTGCCAGGGGACACCGCGGAGAAGGTCGCTTGAACCGATCTGCGCCTCCGGAATCTCCAGTGCGTGCATCCGACCTTCAACTTGATGTTCGAGACGATCTGCATACTCCTCGGCGAACCTGACGGAGTGGGTCAACGGGTTGAGATAAATCGAATGGCTCATGGTAGTCGCGAGGTCTTAGCGAGCGAGAATCAAAGCTTGCCTTCAAGCCCTTGCTGATGGAAAAAGTGCTCGACCTTATCCTGATTCTCCAGCAACCAGTCGATCGTCGGCTCGTTCCGCATCGCCTTGCGGATAACTTTGACGGTGGCCTCGCGATGGATGTCGAACAGGGCTTTGTGGTCGACCTCCTCGATCTTGCTGACTGAGGGGTCGAGCCAGACGGAATAGATGATCCCGAGGTCGTTGACCTTGTCCTTGGGGATCAACCCTTCGCGCACGGCGTCGAGGACGCCATTGGCGATCGCGGCCTGGACGGTGCCCATCAGGATGTTGGTGTATCGCGCGTCTTTGACCGTGACCTTGCTCACCATGATCGTCGCGGGTCGTACCTGGACGTCGCTGTTGAGGATGGCGAAGACTTTGGTGTGGCCCTTCACCTGGTCGCCGATCAGGTTGGCGAGGGCGTGGCCGACGGGGCCGTCGAGTTCGCCGATCACAATTTCAGGTTCGGCGCAGAGGTAATCGGCGTCGCCCTCAACGAGGGCTTCGCCGGTCCGCAAGACAATTCGTTCGCTCATGCTTGAGTCCTGATCCGTGAGTTCGGGGTCAGTAAGTCCGGCCGATTTGCTTGACGATCGCCCGCTTCAGTTCGAGGGCGTCGAAGGCCCCGACCTTGCGGTAAACGACCTTGCCGCCGGGCGCGATCAGAAGCGTATACGGCACCGGGCCGGGCCACTCCTTGTCGAGGGCCTCAGCGAATTTGTCGCGGTCAGACGTTTGAATCAGATAATTCTTCATCGAGGCATGTTTTTCGGTGAGAACTTTCAGAGCCTCATCCCTCTTCGCCGGGTCGTCGGTGGTGATCGTGACGACTTCGAACGGACGACTGCGATACATCCGATTGATCGTGACGATCTCGTCCATCTCGGCGACGCACGGGCCGCACCAGGTCGCCCAGACGTTGACCAGGAGGAATTTCTTGCCGTCGTTCTTCACCAGTTTGGCGACGGCCGCGTCGTCGATCATGTCGAGCTTGACCGGCTCGGCGTCCCACTTGGCGAGTGACTTCACGGCATCGGCTCGCTTGTCGGACCACTTGGTCGAGCAGCCGACGATGCGGGTCTTCTCGACCGCGACCAGCTTGCCCGCGAGCAGGGCCTCGACCGCGTTGATCGTGTCGTGCGACTTCACGGTCTTCACTTCCGAGTCATCGAACCGCCCGACGTAGCGGAGCGCCCGATCCTGGTCGAAGACGAAGATGTGCGGGGTCGCCAACACGCCGAACGCTTTCGCGGTCGCCTGTGTCTCGCCGTCGAAGAGATACGGATAGGGATACTTTTGATCCTTGGCTCTGAGCTTCATATCCTCAAACGAGTCGGTCAGGTCGCTAAATCCGAGTTCATCGAGTCGGACGGCCTGGGCGTCGTTCGGCGAGATCGCCACGACAGCGACCCCTTTCTCCTTGTAGTCGTCGTGCAGCTTGGCCACCCGCGCCTCGTAAGCCTGGGCGGTTGGGCAGTGGTTGCACGTCCAGACGACAACAAGCACCTTGGACCCGGCGAAATCCTTGAGACTGTGGCTCTTGCCATCGACTCCCGGCAGGGTAAAGTTAGGGGCCTTGTCGCCGATGTTGAGGGTCTTCACGTCGGGCGGATCGGCCAGCGCGACACCAGCGACGAAGCAAGGGGCCAGAGCGATCAGGGCGGCTGCGAGCGGTCGGTACATCGCCGATTCTCCCGAGGGGCGGTGACGTTCGGTCGAGGAAAGATGCCCGTAGTATGGGGCCTGACTCTGACGCTGCCAAGAGTCTCGACCGGGGTTCGGCAAGGCGGTTATGCTGTGACTCATCATTTTCCATCCCCCAAACCACAGGATGCTCCGATGTCGCTCTCTTTCAGGCCCCAGACGGCCGCCTGGATGCTCGTGCTCGTCGTGGCCCTCGCCCCGACGCGGGCCGCCGATTCGTTCCGGCCCCCCGCCGTGCCGTTGGTGACGCACAACCCCTATTTCAGCGTCTGGTCGATGACCGACCGACCGACCGACGACTGGTCCCGGCACTGGACGGGCTCGGTCCAGGCGATCTCCGGCCTTGCGCGGATCGACGGTAAGCCCTACCGATTCCTCGGCCCCAAGCCCGACGGCGCGACGCCGATGACAATGGACGGGCTCGAAGTTACCCCCACCCGCACGACGTACCGGATGTCGGCCGGGGGAGTCCGGGTCACGATGACGTTCCTCTCGCCGCTCTTGCCGCACGACATCGCCGTCCTCTCGCGGCCCGTCACCTATCTGACGTGGGAGGTTGCTTCAACCGACGGCAAGGATCACGACGTCTCCTTGTATGTCGACGCGACCGGTGAGTGGGCCGTCGATAAAGTCGAGCAGAAGGTGGCGTGGGATCGGCAAGGTGAGGGCAAGCTTCAGATCCTCCGGATTGGGACCGTCGAGCAGCCGGTGCTCAAGAAGGTCGGCGACAACCTCCGGATCGACTGGGGGCATTTCTGCCTCGCTTCCGAGAAGTCGGAAGGGATGACGAGCGTGATCGCCTCGGACCGTGCCTGCCGAGAGGGGTTCGCCTCGACCGGCAAGCTGCCCGCGACCGACGACGCCCGGTCTCCCCGCGCAGCCAGCGACGAGTGGCCGGTGCTCGCCTTCGCATTCGATCTCGCCAAGGTCGGCACCGAAGCCCAGACCCGGCAAGTCATGTTCGCCTATGACGAGATCAAGACCGTCGAATATATGGGCAAGCCGCTCCGTCCGTACTGGAATCGCGAGCGCGAGACGATGTCTGCCCTTCTTGAGAAGTCGCGAGTCGACTATGTCAGCCTGAAGGATCAGTGTGCCAAGTTCGATCAGACGCTTCGCGGCGACATGGCTAAGGTCGGCGGTGGCGACTACGCGCAACTCTGCTCGCTCGCCTACCGGCAATGCCTGGCCGCGCACACGATCGCCGAAGGACCGGACGGCAAGCCGCTGGTCTTCTCGAAGGAGAATTTCAGCAACGGCTGCATCGCGACGGTTGACGTGACCTATCCCTCGTCGCCGTTCTTCCTGCTATTCAACCCCAAGCTACTCCGAGGCCAGCTCATTCCCGTGCTCGACTACGCCCGCTCGGGGCGCTGGAAGTTCCCGTTCGCCCCGCACGACCTCGGCACCTATCCCAAGGCAAACGGCCAGGTCTACGGCGGTGGCGAGACGACCGAGGCCGACCAGATGCCGGTCGAAGAGTGCGGCAACATGCTCATCATGGTCGCTGCCCTGGCCAGGGCCGAAGGCTCAGCCGATTTCGCAGTGGAATATTGGCCGGTGCTGACCAAGTGGGCTGAATACCTCAAAGCCAAGGGACTCGACCCCGAGAACCAGCTCTGCACCGACGACTTCGCCGGCCACCTGGCGCACAACACCAACCTCTCTCTCAAGGCGATCGAGGCGATCGGCGGCTATGCCCTGCTCTGCGAGATGTCTGGGAAGAATGCCGATGCGTTGAGCTACAAGGCCGTCGCGAAGGGGATGGCCGAGCGCTGGGTCACGATGGCCGAAGACGGCGACCACTACCGGCTCGCCTTTGACAAGCCCGGCACCTGGAGTCAGAAGTACAACCTCGTCTGGGACCGCCTGCTCGGCATCAACCTCTTCCCGCCCGAGGTCGCCCGCAAGGACGTCGCGTTCTACCTGACACATCAGAACGAGTTCGGCCTACCGCTCGACAACCGGAGTAAGTACACCAAGCTCGACTGGATCGTCTGGACCGCGACGCTTGCCGAGTCGCGCAAAGACTTCGAGGCGATCGTCGCGCCGATCCTGAAGTTCGCCGACAAAAGCCCGAGCCGTGTCCCCCTGACCGACTGGTACTGGACCCACGACGCCAAGCAGCAGGGCTTCCAGGCCCGCTCGGTCGTCGGAGGCGTCTTCATCAAGGCCCTCGCCGACCCGGCTCTGTGGAAGTCATGGGCAGATAAGGCCCGATGATCGGCGACGAGTTTGTCTCTGATCGCTTATGCGAGCTATAAGCCCCCTGCTCCTCCGGGCCATTCGGTACCCTATCGCGGGGAAAGGACCGGGGAGGAGGGGCATGCGTGGCCTTCTTATTGACCTTCAGGTTGTCGAGTTCTGGTCAGAATCGACGTCGGGATCGCATATTGGATGAATTCGGAAGTTTTTCGATCAAACACAACTACATAAATAAAGTTGCTGTGCAGACCTCAGCACATGATAGTACCGGAAACTTCCTCTTGCACGGTCCGCTTCATCGCATAGCTTAGATCTACTACGCGCCGCCACGCATTTTTTGCTCAAGAGATCGGAGGGTGTTTTGGATTTCTTTTTCTCTCAACTCGGGGTCAATGTCTTGAATGTACTCGACGGCAGAGAAGTCATCGCCACGCTTCCGATTTTGAGGTGGTTCCAAGGCTTCAATGAGAAGGGCCTCAAGCGTTGCAACTAGCGCGGCGAGTGATGCGTTTAGGGCGGTCTCGCGAAGGTTTCCCTCCTGTGTTACGTCAAGCAGGCCGAACCAAGAAAATCTGTTCCAGCGACTCCCAAGCCGATCAATTGTGTGCTCATACAATCGCTTCCCCAGTGGGCGATCGATCGTGCGTCCGACGTATACGACTGTGTGATGGTCGTAAAGAATATATAGACCTTTCTGCTTTCCGAAGTCGACCGCCTTGGATAAGGCTTGCTGTTTGCCATATATTTTGGGATCGTTGCGCCAGACAATAAGATTCCGTTGCCAATACATACCAAAGGAATGAATTATCGAATCTGACAGATCATCCTCCAGTATCGGAGGGGTTGCTTTTGGCTTTTCCTTGACTTCAGAGGCCAAGGAAGTTGTAGCCACTCTTAAAGTGAAGGTGCCCTTTGCAACTCGAATGAATGGGGATTTCTCCCCGTCGTGCTTAATCGACGAATATATGTGAGCATTGACTGAAGCAGCCGGAGTCGCCCCGTCGGTCTCGTAGTATCCTCGCGAAAGAATAAGCTCAGATATTTCTTTGTAGTGCAGCGGCATCGTTGACTCAGCAAGTACCTTCTTTATCGCTTCTTTCCAGGATGTTTCCACGAAACTCTCCACAGAGGTCTGACTACAAAGCTCAGCGAACCTACTTGCCCGATCGATACCTGATCGTAGCATAATTGCGGCAGCAGGTTGGGTTTGCTTAGCTTTGCTGTTAGACGGTATCCGCTGGCTGCAATCTACACGACCCACTCGGCGAGCCCAGGCTCCCACCCGTTAAACTTCACCATCGGCCACATCTCCATCTCTTGGTTGCGCGGCAAGCTCAAGAAGAGGGCGAAGGAGTTGTCCAATTCGATCCGTACCTCATCCAAGACCAAGGCGCGCGGATCGAAGGCCCCTCTTTCCCGGCCTGTCAGAAGGGCCGACGCCGCGACCACCGCCGAATGAGTCAATCCCGAGAGGCGTTCTTCGATCCCAGACCACAGGATGACCTGCTCTTCCGATGGGCACCGGCCACGTCCGCAGAGCATCAGCACCCCGCCGTCGGGATCAGACCTCTGTTGGTACCAGGACTCGATCGGGGCCGAGTAGGTGTATTCCCCGAGCATCGGATAGCACTCGTAGAGGCGAGTCGGGTGCCATCCGATTGGGGACGGTAGAGATCTCGCCTGTATCGTCGTACCTCCAGACTCCGCCAAGACGCCTAGCCACATAGCTCAGCGGACCCGGCCACGGATCAACGAGCATCTAGAGAAGAGTGACACGGTCCGTGGCCAGGGTCTGCAATCGCTCGTGGCTAGGCCGCTTCGACACCCAGGCGGAGCGCTTGCCCACGATGATGCAAGGCGACGAGTTGGCTCGCCCGCAACGTGTATAACCCGTAAGTCGTTCCCGAGTTGTCGCAGAACTCGACCTCGAACGCCTCGCCATCACCGAGGACTTCGACCACCGCGCCAACCTCTCCGGCCGTGAGACCTAGCGCCGGGATGTCCGCCATCACCGCGACCGTGTCGAGCAGTTCGATGTGTCCAGTCATGTGAGCCTCATTTCGGGAGAACAAAGCATGTCGCCAGCCGTGCGAAGTCCTCACCCGACCGGATGATCCACGCCGAACGGACGAGGGCTCGGCCCGACGGTGTGGCGACTTCAAAATCCATTGATATCGATCCCCGAACTCGTCGGCATGACCGACGACAGCCTCCTGATCGATCGCGGCCCGGTGAATCCGTTTCCGAAGCCCTTGGGCATCGGCGGCCGTGAGACCCAAAGACGACTGGAACACGACGGCCTTGTGCGTGCCGACCGGATGTGAAGAGGATAGGCAATATTCCACGAACTTTCGGAGATCGACCTCGGCTCGATCGGCGCAGGGGAGCCTCATAGAACTTACCGTAACCGGGTGGACATGGGGATACAACTCACCCCAGCGCCTGACGTCGATCAGGTCTGCTTCCGTAGTGGGTTCGACGACCAGCAACTGGCCACCCATGCGGTACAAAGCCGGTGTCCGCTGTCGCGAGAGGTTATTGACCTTCAGGTTGTCGAGTTTCGGTCAAAATCGTCGTAGGGATTGAAAAAGGGCGAATTGGGAAGCTAATGGACCGTAGCGTAACTACATGAACGTCAATAGATTGATTCCCTTGAGGCAGTCTGATTGCGAGCAGGGAACGCGCGGACTTCGGGGATCAGGTCAGTCGTCACAAACTATATACGCATATAGTTATTAAATTTGATTATCGATGTGTAAAGTTGGACTTATCACGAGGGCGTCGAGACGAAGAACTTCCTCTCGCGGAGGAGTTGCCCCTGCGAGAGGAACTGGAAGCGATACTCGCCGGCGTGGGGGAAGTGGGCGTTGGGGAAGATGAATTGGAGTTCGACGACCTGGAGCGGGTCGGTGAACTCGACCTCGGTCTGACCGCGAAACAGCTCCTCATCGCCGCCGGCGGTGACGCACGAGATGCTCACTGGCAGCCGACCGTGGCCGTCGGTGAGGCTCAGGTAGAGGTGAAGCTCGTGGATGACGCAGGGGAGCGAGGCCGTCTCGACCCGGTCAAACAGGCCGATGAGGCTCTTCTTGTTTGATTCGACATCGGTGATGACGAGGTCGCAAAGGACCATCGCCAGCACCTCGGGCGGCTGGGCCACGTCTCGGTCCCGGTCGTTTCGGAGCGATAGTTGAGAGAAGGGCGACAGCCTCGACGGCGTTGCCTGCACTCGCACGATCGTCTGATCCTACCAGAACGGCCCCGACGAGGAATCGGGTCGATCGATTTGGCGGAGCGATTCACAGCTTGGGGTTCTGAAAGATCACGTTACCGCCCTGTCGGTCAGTCGCCTGATCTCTTGATGATGCGACCGCTATCATCTTCCTCCGACCCGCGGTCTCGGTTATACATGGATTCTGAACTCCCTTATGTCACTTGAGATCGCTCCTCCGCCTCGCAAGTCAGGAGCGATTAGCAGGAGATAACTCGTGGCCGAGAAACAGCACCCAAGATGGATGGATGTGGTCGGCGTTCGGGTTCGAGACCTCCTGATTGCTCATCAAGGCCGACAATTTAACTTTCACCGCTCTGGACCGTACACACAATCAAAAGAGCTTGCCATTGGTATTTTCTTCAACGAGAATGAACCAGACGAACTACACTCTCGATTCGGTTATGAATTGAATTCTTACTTGTCTAAACCGGGGAACGATGATAGTAGGGTCTTGTCTGCGGGCTTTCACATATTTGTGGCGGGTGTTGCGGTGAATCGCTTCCGTCCGAACCTCCAGGCGAATTTGAAGACTGTGGCCGATCTAATCGGTGCGTGGCTTCAACGCCAAGAACGTTCTAGATTTACTTTTGCCAAGCAGGGAGATGAAAAATTTGAATGGGAGCCCAGGATTGCCGTGCGCCATCTATCGTCCGAACTCGCGCTGTACGGCGACCTGGAGAGGAAGAGTTCGGGAGTATTAAAGGACCAACCCGGTCTTGTCTCCGGCACAAGTTTCCGTGTGTCGAGTTACCTGAACGATTTTAATCAGATGAGCCCCGAACGAATCGAATCAGAAGCTCCCGAAATAGCAGAAGCTGCGGTTGCTGTTTTCGACGAATTGAGCTTCCTTTACGACCTCCTCCTTCTCCCCGGCGAGAAGGTGAAAATCCGACCATCCGTAACTCCTCCGCCTCCAATCAAACCAGTCGATCCGCCCGGCCCTATAACCCCTGACCCCCCCGAAGACGAACGACCGCCTGTCTTCGCAAACGTCGTCGTAAGACAGGGACAAGGCGGATTCCGGAACGCCCTTCTGAAAGCGTATAATGGACAGTGCGCCGTTTCTGGGTATAGCGTGGATGCGGTCCTCCAAGCGGCTCACATCAAGCCTTACTCGGGCGAAAAGTCGAACCATGTCACGAATGGGTTATTGCTTCGGGCCGATATTCACAACCTGTTCGACCTTGGATTACTCAGTATCGACCCGAAGACCAATAAGATTGAAGTCGCCCCGTCGGTGCGTGGCAGCGATTACGGCAAGTTCAATGGCTTGAGACTCCGTTTACCCAACGACAACGCGAAGCGACCCGACTCCAAGGCTCTTGAACACCACTACAATCAACGCAAGACGAAATAGCTTTAGCAAAGATCAAACCGATAGATGCACCTGGAATACTCGGGGCGACAGGACACGGTTAGAACTTTTTATTGAGTGCATGAATGGTTGGGACGCGTTTTTTTGTCAGCGGCTTGCCTAAAATTAACTCACGACTTTCCGTTGTCCACGACGCCCCCTAGACTGGTGTGAAGTCTTACGTCCACGGCTTCCTTGAGTTCGCGTGCATTTGCCCAGAGTCCCTTATCAAATAACTCGTCATTATTTGTCTTGAAAATGGGCTCACC
>JANXSY010000105.1 GCA_025356435.1 Isosphaeraceae bacterium
TCCGGTGGACTTCTGGGCGTTGAGTTTGTTGGCGTCGATGCGTGCCTGGCTGGTCATCGCGGATGTTCCTGCTTCGAGGTGGTGATCACAATATCGATCACAAACACCATCTGAATTTTGGTCAGGGTCGTCCCGCGATTCCGAAAAGAATTCTGTGAGGCCCGTCCTGTCTCGGGGTCAGTGGATCTTCCAGAGGAAATGGCCGGCGAATAAGCCTGCGAGGAAGGAGACGGCGAGGGCCAGGAGCACGAAGATCGACCAGGACACGAGGACAGATTGCGGCAGCATGATGTCTCCTCGCCTGCGACGCGCCTGGGCCTCGATCCGGTCGGGAGTCACATCGAGCGCGATCTCGGGGATCCCTGGCGGGTTGACGGTGGGGGCGGCGAGGTCGATGTCGACCATCGGGGGGTGGAGCAGGATCGGAGGGGCAGTAATCGACTCGGGCGTGGGCTCAACCTGCGGGACGGCGCTGATCGAGGGCTCGATGGCGACGGCCGACTTGAAGAGGGCGGTATCGATCTCTTCCCATGAGAAGCCAGGCTCGAGCGACGGATCACGCTTTGGGGTGGCGGCAGCGGCAGTGCGGGTCGGCTCTGTGAGGTCGATCTGGGGGATGGTCTCTTCGGGTTCGGGCTCGGCCGAGGGGTCGGGGACGATCAACTCGGCCTTGCAATTCGGACAGGTCGTCGTGCGACCTGCCTTCGACACCGGTGCGCCCAGGAGCTTGCTACACTGGTAGCACCGGAACCGCATCAATTCTCCTGGCATGATACCACCGACCCCAATAGAGAGACGCGACCCCGACCGAACGGTTCCAGGTTACGGAGAATCGGCCCGTTTCGCCATCCCGCGAGAGGCACGCGACTTGACCTCGGGGGTGGGCCTGTCACAATAGTCCGATGGATTGAATCGACGGGCGTCCGGGATCGTCCAAGGGGTGGGTTGTCGATGATCGAGACATCTCGACCACGGAGGGAGACCGTATGCCGATCACTCGTTGCCTGGTCCTTGTGACGACGATGTTGGCCGTGATCGCATCGGCCGCGACGGGTGACGACGTCCTGCTCAAGAATAAGACGCTCTACCGGGGGGCCGTCGACAAAGACAATACGCTCCGGCAGATCTCCGACGGGCTGAAGCGGATCATCATCCGCGATTCGAAGATCGAGAAGATCACGCCGAACGACTCGCTGCGGGGCCTCGAACGGTTCCAGATCGTCCAGCCGCTCGAAGTCCACGCCGGCGCGATGCCGACGGTGGCGATCGGAGTGCAGGCGACCCCCTGGAACGACAAGGGTCGGCGGCAGTTTAGCTATTATGGCCCGAGGTCGAAGTCGCCGGTCGTGATGACGCAGGCGATCAACGACCTTGGCCCGTACATGGTCCGCTTTCGGGGCGTCGACGGATTCTGGGTTGGGCAGGTGACGACGAAGCAGGTCCCCAAGCCGGTCGTGATCGGGCTGCTGGGCCGGGTCGACCAGACGGTTCTCAACGAGCGGCAACGGATCGCGCGGTTTTTGCTTCAGTCGGAGTGGTATCCCGAGGCCAAGGCGCAGGTTGAGTCGATCGCCAAAGATTTTCCCGAGGAACGTGAGCGGGCGAAGGAGCAGGTCAAGGCGATCCAAGACCTTCAGGCCCGCCAGGAACTGATCGAGATCAGCGTGATCCGGGGCTCGCGACGGCCCAAAGACCTGATCGCCCGGCTCCACGCCTTCCCATCGGAGAACGTCTCGTCCGACGTGATCGCCGACGCTCGCGAGCAGCTCCGCAAGGAAGAAGAACAGGTCGCGGCCGACCGACGGCTCGGCGAGTCGCTGCGAGACGTCGAGAAGGCGCTCACGCCTGACTTGCAGAAGGGCTATAGCCGGTCGATCGCCGAGATCCTCCGCGATCTGGAGCAGGCCCCCGACGCCGTCCGGTCCCGCCTCGACCCATTCGCCAAGGCGGACCCCAAGCTACCGCCCGAGAGTCGGCTCGCCCTGGCCCTCTCGGGTTGGATCGTCGGGCCTGAAGCCGCTTCGAGCAGCCCCGAAGAGGCCGCCATCCTCTGGAAAGCTCGCACCCTGGTGCGCGATTACCTCCGCGCCTCGGACGACGCCTCAAGGAGTGAGAACCTCGCCTCGATCCAGTCGCTCGCATGGACGCAGGACAAAGCCCGCCCCGACGGCAAGATCGACCTCGAAACCCTCTCGCGTCTCATCCCCCTGATGCCCCCCCCCCTGCACTCCGAGCCGGTGGTCGGCGGCAAAGAGGTGACGCACCGGGTCGCGAATGACGTCAACGACGAGCCGACCGAATATATGGTCCTGCTGCCTCCCGAATATCACCCGATGCGGAACTATCCCACCATCGTCGCGCTCCACGACGGCCGAGGGCCGAAGTCGGCGATCGACTGGTGGCGGGAAGAGGCAGCGCGACGGGGATATATCATTATCGCCCCCGAGTATCTCCTGCCCGGCCAGGCCCGCGAATACCGCTTCAGCGCGAGCGAGCACGCGGCCGTTGAGCTTTCGCTCCGCGATGCCCGCAAGCGCTACGCGATCGATTCGGATCGGGTCTATCTCGGCGGGCAGGTAGTGGGCGGGATCATGGCGCTCGACTTCGGGCTCGCGCACCCTGACCTATTCGCGGGAGTGGCGTCAGTCTCGGGACTGCCGGCGAAGTATGTCTTCACGTATCGAAAGCACGTCGAGCACCTGCCGCTCTATCTCGCGATCGGCGACCTGGCCCCTTCGGTGAAGGAGGCGGTCTTCGACGGCTTCGCGCGGCCAATGATCGCCGACACGCTCGACGTGACTTATGTCGAATACTACCGCCGAGGTCTTGAAGACCTCCCTGAGGAGGCCTCGGCGATCGTCGACTGGATGGACAAGCGCCGCCGCGGCCCAACCCCGAAGTCATTTGAAGTCTTTTCGGCCCGCCCGAGCGACGCCCGATTCTTCGGCGTCGTGATCCAGGATCTGGCCCCCGGCTCGGCGATTGCTCCGGAGGCCGCCGATCCCCTCGGCAAGAACATCAAGCCGGCGAAGATTACGATGCGATCGAGCGCCCCGAGCAACCTGCTCAACATCACGACGACCGGCATCGTCAACCTTGATGTGTGGGTCAGCCCCAAGCTGATCGACTTCAAACGTCGGATGGAGGTCCGGATCAACGGCCGCCCGTTCTTCAAGGGGCTGGCCAAGCTCGACCCCGCCGCGCTCTTGACCGACCTCCGGTTCCGGGGAGACCGGCAGCAGTTGTACTGGATGAAGGTCACGACGGCTCGCTGATTGGGCCGGAATTCGGGTAAGATCGCACGTCGACGGGCCTGACCCTCGTTCCCCTTCCCGACGGCCTGCCGCACGGAGCGACTTGTGACCGAGCCTGTAACGCCCGACTGGGTACGCGACGCGATCTTCTATCAGATCTTTCCCGACCGATTCGCCCGGAGTCTTTCGGTTCCCAAGGCCGCCCACCTCGACGCCTGGGGGGCACCCCCTACCCCGCACGGCTATCAGGGTGGAGACCTGCTCGGTGTGGCCGAACATCTCGACTACCTGTCTGACCTTGGCGTCAACGCGATCTATTTCACCCCGATCTTTCAGTCGGCATCGAACCATCGGTATCACACGCACGACTACTTGCGAGTTGACCCGATGCTCGGCGGCAATGAGGCGTTGCGCCGATTGATCGACGAGGCACACCGTCGCAAGATGAAGGTCGTGCTCGACGGCGTCTTCAACCACGCGAGCCGAGGGTTCTTCCAGTTTCACGACATCCTCGAAAACGGTGAGAACTCGGCCTATCTCGACTGGTTCACCGTCCACGGGTTCCCGCTCAACGCGTACGACCACACGAAGGAGCCGGGCTATGGGGCCTGGTGGAACCTTCACGCGCTACCGAAGTTCAACATCAAGACGCCCGCCGTCCGCGAGTTCCTGCTCGGCGTCGCCCGCTACTGGGTCGACTTCGGCATCGACGGCTGGCGGCTCGATGTGGCGGCCGAGATTGAGGACGACGACTTCTGGCGTGACTTCCGCCGTGTCGTCCATAAGGCGAACCCCGAAACCTACATCCTTGGCGAGGTCTGGACCGAGGCGGGCCACTGGCTCAAGGGCGACATGTGGGACGCCGTGATGAACTATCTGTTCACGCGAGCCTGCATCGCCTTCTTCATCGGCAACAACGTCGACCACGGCGAACTCGCCCGCACGAGCTTCGGCACGCTCGACCCCGTTGGTGCCCCGGCGTTTTGTACTGCGATCAACCAGTTGATCGGGCACTATCATCCGAACGTAAGCTCGGTCTTGATGAACCTGCTCAGCAGCCACGACATGCCTCGCTTCATCAGCCTGGCACGCGGCGACCAATCGGCGTTCCGGCTGGCGACCCTCTTCCAGATGACCTATCCGGGTGCCCCGTCGGTCTACTACGGCGACGAGATCGGCATGGCCGGCGGTCACGATCCCGCCAACCGCGCGGCCTTCCCCTGGCACGACACCGACTCGTGGGATCGCGATCTCTTGCACGAATTCCAGCGGCTGATCGCGCTTCGCAAGGCCCATCCCGCGCTCCGGCGGGGAACATTCACGCCGATCGAGGCGAGCGACGACGTCTTTGTCTATCTCCGTCAGTACGAAGGTGAGACCTTCCTGATCGCGCTCAACTCGGCCAAATCGACTCGTCGACTCGACCTGGCCCTGAGCGGCCATGTTGCCGACGGGACGAGACTTCACGAGGTCTGGACCAAGGCGAGCGTGGAGGTTGAGTCGGGGAGCATTCGCGGCCTCGAACTCGCGCCAAGGACGGGGCGGGTCTTCGCCACGACGGTTGTCTCATGAGCGACGAGACACCGCCTGCGTGGCGGTTGCCGCCGGGGGTTAATGCCTCTCTCTGGCAGTATACCCACACCCCGCGACTGGCCCACGAGGAGGATCATTACTTCGCGGGCCATCCCCTGTTCGAGCGCGACGTGATCGAACTCGATGCTCGATTCACCGAGCCGGGTCGGTTGATCGACCTGGGTTGCGGCACCGGCCGACACTCGCTCCGATTCGCGGCGAGGGGCTTCCCGGTCGTCGCGGTCGAGCTCTCGCAATTCATGCTCGAACAGGTTGGACTGAAGGCGGAGGCCACCCTGCCCCTCGATCGGGTTCGCGCCAACCTCTGTCGGCTCGAATGCCTGCCCGACGCGACGTTCGACTATGCCCTTTCGATGTTCAGCACGATCGGGATGATCCGCACGCCGAAGACGCGACAGATGGCCCTGTCAGAAGCGGCACGCGTCTTGAAGCCCGGCGGCAGGATGGCAATTCATGTGCATAACATCTATCTCAACCTCCGCGACCCCCAAGGTCGGCGCTGGCTCGTCAGGCAGTTCGGCCTGATGCTGAGCGGGTCAGAGTCGGCGGGCGACCAGCTCATGAACTATCGCGGCATCCCGGCGATGGAAGTGCACCTCTATCGATGGTCTGAGATCAAGCGTGACCTGCGTCGGGCCGGGCTGCGGATCGAGGAGACTGTCGCGATCGAGGAAGTCATGGCCCGGCCGATCGCGCATCCCTGGTTCCTCCCTTCGCTCCGCGCCGGAGGATGGATCATCTTTTGCCGGCGACAGTAATCAATCGCGTCGGGTTCAGACGGGCCGCGAGGGAACTCTCGTCCATCGCCGCTTGAGCCGGAGGAAAGGCCGTTCGAGACCATAATACGAGGCGGCGGCAATCAGCACGGTCAGGCCCAGGCCGAAGAATGGCCCGGCCGTCTTCAGGCCGATCTCGTGGTACATGTAGAGGCCGTAGCTGATACGCCCGAGCCAGACGATCCAGGTCATCGAGAGCGCTCTCCTGGCCCATCCGTCGCAGAGGATCGGATAGGCAACGATGCCGACCCCGCAGGCCCAGACGGCCGCGTAGTCCCAGGTGCGTCGCGCGGGGCTGCTCTCGCCCAGGCCGTAGGTGCGCATGAGCCAGATCGCGCACGCCATCACGACCCATCCCCAGAATTTGGCCAGAGCCCTCGCCCGCTCGCCGGGGGGCCAGCGATCAAGAACGAGCGCCAGGGCCACGCCGCTGAGCAGGGTGTCGAGCTGGACGAAGGTGTTGAACTTGAACTCCAGTTCGTTGATCGGTAGCGCGGCGACGTAACCCCGGATCGCCCAGAAACCGGCCATGAGCGCGGCGACGACGGGCAGGCGTGCTCGCTTGGGGACGAACGCGATCAGGAGCGGGCAGACGATATAGAACTGCTCTTCGACGCAGACTGACCAGAGGATGCTGATCGAGTCGGGCACTGCGGTCCCCTGGAAGACCATCGACCAGTTGCCCAGGAAGGCTAGAAACCACAGGAGATGGTGATGGAGCAAGGAGGCGTGGGTGGGGGTGCCGAATCGCCCGCTGATCGCCGGTAGCAACAGGAAGGTGATCGCCACGATGGCGTAATAGAGCGGCCAGATTCGCAAGATCCGCCGCATCCAGAAGGCACGGAGGTCAACCCGGCCGTATCGCTCCTCCTCGCGGAGCAAAAGGGTCGTGATGAGGTAGCCGCTGAGGATGAAGAAGAGCTGGACGCCGACCCAACCGTTTTGTCGGAGGGCGCTCCGGACCGTTGGACCGAAGTCGACCGCCCAGCCCGCCGCGTCGGGGCCGAAGAGTGAGGCGAGCAGGAAGACCGGCAGGGTCACGAAGGTGAGCACGTCGCTGACCCAGCCGAGGCCGTCGTGGAAGGCGTAGACCAGGAGGAAGGCAACGAACCTCAGTCCATCGAGCTGGGGATAGTAAGTTCGCTCATCCATGAGTCCCTCTCCATCGCACGACCCGATCGACCAGTTCGGCGGCGAGGTCGGCGTCTGGGCCGATCGTCTCGACGGGCTTGCCCGGGCGGACGAGATGGATCGTGTGGCGGCCCTGGCGGAGAAGGCGGAGGTCATTCGCCACGGTCAGGTCGGCGTGGTTCTGCTCGTTGAGGTCGCACGCCCGCTCGATGAGCTCGGCCTCCGTCGATCCCGAGAGGAGCTTGAAGCCGACGAGATAGACGTTGGGTGCCCAGTCGCGAACCGAGCGGATGACCTTGGGAAGGCGTTTGCAGCGCAGGACCAGTTCGTCGGTCTCCGAGGGGATCTTGCCGGGGTTGATCTCGGGTGCAAAGTCGGAGACCGCCATCGCAAGAAAGACGGCGTCGATCGGCTCTCGGGTCAGAATCGACCGGACAGTCCGCGCATAGTCGGGGACGGTTCCCTCGGCGAGCGGGAAGAGGTGGAGGCGGTCGCCGACGGCCAACCGATCGGCCTTGAGAGTGCGGAGGCGGGCGATCTCGGCGTCAGGGTCGGCGTCGAGATCGAACCGGGCGCGCGACGCATAGGGGACGAGTGCCCCTTTACCGTAGACGTGCCAGACCCTTGCGCCTCGGGCGAGGGCCGCCTCGCTAATGGCGGAGGCGAACCGGCCGGTCGACATGTTGGTGATCTGGCGGACGTCGTCGATCGGAGCGATAGTGCCGCCGCCGGTGACAAGGATGTTCATTCCCATTGAGGAGCCGCCCGCCTCCCTCCCCTTGCAGTCGCCCCGACGCCCCGCTAGCCTTGGCGGGACGGCCCAACCGAATTCGTCCCGAGACCGCCTAATGCCGACCCACGTACTGCATGACCCGGTCGCCCGGGAGCTGTTCGACGAGATGGCCACCTGGCCAATCTTCGACCCCCACTCGCACATCGACGCCCGCCGGCCTGCCGCCAGGAACCTCGACGAGGTGCTCGGCTACCACTACTATACCGAGTTGGCCCACGCGGCGGGGATGCCCACCGAACTCGTCGCGGCCGGCCTCGATCCGAGGGAGCGAGCGCGCAACCTCTCCCGTTATCTCGACCGGATCGACAATACGGTCCAGTATTCCTGGCTGACCGAGATCGCCAGCACCTTCCACGGATTCGAAGGCCCGATCAATCCCGAGACGATTGACGACCTCTATCAGCGCGCCGACAAGCCGGCGGCCGGGGGCGATTGGGATCGCGCTGTCTGGGACCGGACGAAGCTCGAAGCCTGTTTCCTGACCAACGACTTCGACGACCCGCTCGAAGGCTGGGATACCTCGAAATACATCCCCTGCCTGCGGGCCGACGACCTTGTGCTCAAGCTCGAACAGCCCGGCACGGTCGAGCGACTCCAGCGGTCGACCGGTATCGAAGTCGGCGATTACGCGAGTCTGCACAAGGCGTTAGGGGTGATCTTCGAGCGATTCAAGTCGCGGGGGGCGGGTGCCTGCGCGATCAGTCTGCCGCCGGACTTCGCCCCACTGCGATCGACGCCCAAGCGGGCGGTGACGCCGATCCGGCGCGCTCTGCACGGGCTTGACCTACGTCCCGACGAACACGAAGAGATCCGCCGGGCCGTCTTGTGGATGGTCGCCGAGTATTGCGCTGAGTTCAAGCTGCCGTTCGACCTGATGGTCGGACCGATCCGGGGAGTCTATGCCGCGGGGGTTGCCGGTGGCTGCGACCTCTTCGACCGTCGCGTGAGTCTGCACGACTATCGCGACCTCTTCAACCACTTCTCGGGCGTGACGTTCCCGGTTTCGACCCTCTCGCCCGACGCCTCGGCCGAGCTTGTGGCCTATTCGTGGATTTTCCCGAACGTGGTCCCGATGGGCTACTGGTGGTACTCGAACGTCCCCGCCTACATCGCAGCCGATCTGAAGGCGAGGCTCCAGGCGGTGCCCAAGACGAAGCAGGTGGGATATTACTCCGACGCCTACAAGCTGGAGTTCGTCCTGCCCAAGTTCAACACTTTCCGCACAGTCCTCGCCGAGACCCTGGCCGACGACGCGATCCGAGGCCGAGGCTGGTCGACCGACCGGGCGATCGAGATGGCCCGGCTGATTCTGCTCGACAACCCGAGGCGGATCTTTGGAAGATAGATGGAGGGGCGCGGTCTCTTCCCCGCGATCCGCAAACTCGGCCTGAAGTCGACCGGAAGCGGTCACGACTTGAGTCGTCGAGCTTGACCTGGGGCCGATCGCGGGGAATCCTTCCATGAACCGCCGTCGGGGCAAGCCCCAGACCACCCGCTAGGACCGGCATCGATGAACCACTTTTCAACCAGACGAACACTCCCGGCCCTCGGCCTGGGCCTGACCATATTGTTGTCCTCGACGCCTTTGACCGTCGCCCAGGGCCCCGCGAGCGGCTCGGGCACGGGAACTGGCACTGGTCGATCGGCGGGCTCAGCGGGCTCGACCGGCACCGGCACCGAGTCGGGTGCCGGGCTCGGCACGACTTCCGGCACCGCGAGGAGTGTGCCCGGAGTTGATCCCCTGCCGGGTCGTGGCGGGCCTCGGCCCGAGCCCCTGCTCGTCCCTCGAGTCGTAATACCCGGCACAGTCGAGGGGGTTTTCGGCAAAGACGAACCCCCTCTCGTCCGCGAGGCGATGGCGATCTCCGACCCCGGAGAACGTTCGCTGGCACTGGTCAGGATCGCCCGCACATCAATCTTCCTGAGCCGTCCCGACCTCGGCCACTTCGCAATCTTCCAGGCCGCGAAAGACTCTACCCTGGAGCCTATCGCCACGCTGCGGGACCAGCGGCTCGTCAACGTGATCCTGGCCGCGCTCAACCTGGCCGAAGAGCACATGCGCGAAGTGGCGATCTTCCAGTCCATCCCGGAGGGCGGGCCTGTTCTGTCCGCCCCGATCAATACCGACCGCAAATCGAATCTGGAGCGTGGGCGGCAGGAATGGCAGTTGGCCTACGAACTCTCGTTCGAGGTCAAGAACCGATCGGCCCGCACCGAGACGCTCTATCGGGTCGTCGAGAGCGAGTCGCTCGGCAGTTCTTCGCTGGTCCGTGAGCCGTTCCGAATGACTGGCGGACGCCCTGACCCGGCGAAACTCCCTCCGATCACCCGCGAATTCAGCGACGAGCTACTCGCGACCGCAATCCGCCACGCCTTGACCATCGAGCGGCCGATCTGGCGCGATCGGGCCCTGGTGGCGATCGGGTCGAACGCGGCGTCGTCAGCTCAGTTTACGCGGGCGATCGAATCGGCCCGAGCCATTCCCCAGCCCGAGATCCGGGCCGACGCACTGCTCAAGATCGCTGAGAACCAGGTCATCTTCGGCCGGCAGAATGACGCGACGCGGTCCTACGCCGAAGTGGCTAGCGCAATCTCCGAAGTGCCCAACACCGACCCTCGCGAGACTCTGGTCGGCGTCCTGATCGACAGCCTCATCGCCTTTGGCCGGTTCGAGGACGCCCGAGCGAGCACGGTCCTGTACTCCAATCCCGCCAACCCGCCGATCGCCTTGTCGGCGGTCGCTGAGTCTCAAGGACGCCGCAACCTTGCCATCTCGGCAAGGAAGTGGATCGACGCCGAGCCTTCGCCCGACCTCCGGTCGCTTCTCTATCGCAAGCTCAACGACGGTCTTCTCGCCGCGATCGAACAGCGTCGATCGGCCGAGTTGTCGCGTCCCGGCAACCCGTGATCAGGCTGAATCAAATTTCCCGCAGGGTCTGCCGTGCGGACCCTGCGGGATCGATTTCGAGTCGCTATCTTCACCCAAAGAAGGCGGAATAGCGACTCTTCGCGGCGATGATGCCGTCGTGCAAGGCACGGATGTCGAAGCCGAAGACGAACATCTTGCAGCCCCAGTCGGCCATCCGCTTGGCGTATTCTGGCCCGCGCGGCACGACGCCCCACGGCTTGCCGGCCTCGGCGCAGGCCTGAGCGATCCCCTCGATCGCGTCGAGGCACTTGGGGTTCTCGAAGTCGCCGGGCACCCCCAACACCTGGCTGATGTCGGCCGGACCGACGAACAGAAGGTCGACGTCGGGAACCTGGGCGATCTCCTTCGCCGAGGCGATCGCGCTGGCCGTCTCGATCTGGATGCCGACGAAGGTGCGGGCGTTGGCCTCTCGAACGTAGTCGGTCATTGGCATCAGGCCGAAATTGCCGTCGCGGTTGCCACCATTCATCCCCCGCTCGCCTCTCGGGTGGAACTTCGACCAGCGCACCGC
Source organism: Isosphaeraceae bacterium (assembly GCA_025356435.1). Classification (GTDB taxonomy): domain Bacteria; phylum Planctomycetota; class Planctomycetia; order Isosphaerales; family Isosphaeraceae; genus CAMFLR01. Next base: position 10,988 of record JANXSY010000105.1, read on the forward strand.
CTGCTCGGCCTCTTCGGGGCTGCGGACCATGCTGACCATCACGCCGTTTGCCCCGGCTTCGAGCGACCTCATGATCGCGGCGTAGTCGGTGGCGGGCTGGCGGACGAAGTGGTCAAGACCGTGCGAATTGGCCGCGAGGGTGGCCAGCTCGATGTCGCGCATCCCGAACCCGGCGTGTTCGAAGTCGAGCCAGAGACCGTCAAACCCGCCGTGCAGGCCGACGACTTCGATCAGCTTCGGGCTGATGATCTGCCCGGTCCCGAACAGACGGACGGTCCCGCCGCTCGCCAGCATCTCCTTGATCCTCGGCATGTCCGCGTTCGCTCCCTTTGGGTGTACTTCGTCCGGTTTCTCGACCGGCCTCGCGTTGAACCTACACGCACGATCGGCGATAACCAAGGGGACAACGGCGCGAAACCTTCGAGACGCGACTTCTCTGGACGCTCATGAAACCCCAGCCATCACAGACACCGGTACGCCTTGCCTTCTCTGCCCTCTTCGTGAGGCTGCTGATCGGGTTCGGTTTGCTGATCGAACTCTGGTTCGTCGTGATACTGTCCAAGAAAGTCCCTCCGAACCAGTGGGTGATCGCTTTCGTCGTCTGGTCGCCCTTCTTCCTGGGCACGGCCTTCATGATCGCCGCCTGCCTCACGTTGCTCTCGAAGCTGGCCGTCGGCCTGATTATCCGGCCGAGGCTGCTCGCCTGGCAGTCGCCGAAGGTCGACGACACCCACGACCTCTTCCATCTCGAACCGAGGGAAGCGATCATCGGCCAGTCGTCGGCGAGAATGCGGGACGGACGGGCCTGGGTCGCGGGCCGACTGGTCAAGACCAACCGACGCATCCTGTTCCTGCCGCGCGGGTGGAATGTCGAGCCGTGGTCGACACGCAGCGATCGGCTTTGCACCTGCCGCGATGTCGACGCCCCGCGCATTTATTGGGGGTTGATCCAAGACCTTCCCAGGCGTCTGGAACTTCAGGCCGTTGATGAACAGCCTCGACTCTTCGCCCTCGCCGACGCCCATTCCTGGGTCATCCGTCTGACCGACGGCCCGCTTGCCCTGACCACCCCCCCTTCGCGGAGCTTCTAGTCTCATGAGCCGATCCGGCAACGTGGTCATCACCGACTTCCTTGACGAGTCCGAAGTCGAGTCCCCGATCCTGGGCGCGGGCGTGAAGGTTGTCGTCGCCGGGGCGCAGTGTGAGGCCGACCTCGCCCCGCTGCTCGCCGAGGCCGACGCCCTGCTCCTCTTTCACGACATCGCCTCGGTGACGGATCTCACCTTCGCGCGGGCACCGAAACTCAAAGTGGTTGTCCGGGCTGGGGTCGGATACAACAATGTCGACCTCGTCGCGGCGGGCCGCCGGGGGATCGGGGTCTGCAACGTCCCGGATTACGGCACCGAAGAGGTGGCCGATCACTCGATCGCGATGCTGCTCTCGCTGGTCAGGCACCTGCCAGACTGCGACGCCTCGATACGTCGCGGCGAGTGGGATTACCGGATCGCCCACAACACGACCCGACTGCGTGGCAAGACCCTTGGGCTGATCGGCTGCGGACGCATCGGCGCGGCGACCGCCCTGCGGGCCAAGGCGTTCGGTCTCGATGTCGTCTTCTATGACCCCTACGTTCCGCCGGGAACCGAAAAGGCGCTGGGGATCAGGCGGTCGCTCAAGCTCGAACCGATGTTGGAGCAGTGCCACTTCCTCAGTCTCCACTGCTATCTCGGCGACACGAGTCACAAGGTCATCAACGCCGCGACCCTTGCCCTGCTCCGCCCCGGCGCGATCCTTATCAACACCGCGCGCGGGCCGGTCGTCGACCAGGACGCCCTACTCGATGCGCTCGACTCGGGCCGCCTCTACGCCGCCGGCCTTGATGTCTTCGAACGCGAACCGCTCGACGACGACCGGCTTCGGAACCATCCACGCGTCTTGCTCTCACCCCACTCGGCCTTCTACAGCCTGGAGGGGTTCGTCGAGCTTCGATCCAAAGCCGCGACCGAAATCGCCCGGATCCTGGACGGCGAGCCGCCGCTGAACCTTGTCAACGGTCCTCAACTTCAAACACCGAGGCTGGTGATCGCATAGGGCGACCTCCATCGTCCTCGTCTTCTGAAAACTTATCGAATACGCGCGAACCTGCCGAACGTCTACAATGTCCATGACGTGAACAGCGGGGCGACCCTCATACGGCCGCCCCGTTCGTTTCCAACTTAGGCCGGGGGCGGACCCCGGCGGATACGAGGTCTCGGGAGCCGGCACGGAACCCCTTTCACTCGTTCTCGATGACGAGGGCCATTCGCCCTCGATCGCGATGGCCTCACTCCAATTTGGGGCGGTCGCGGTGTCAAACGTCCCGCTCCATCCCGCCGAAAGAACGGCGGAACTGAGGGTTATGTCATGTCGAACCGCACGAACCAGACGCTGTCGGCCAACACCAACCGGCTGAACCTCGGCTCGCGGACCCTCGCCCTCAAGGCGACCGGTATCGACATGACCTCCCTGCGCTTCCGCCTCGCCCATCTCTCCCATCCGGGAGTCGTTGCGCGTGAGGAGAGGATGCGATTTGAACCGTCGATTAACATGCCCGCGTATCGACCGGCCAAGCCGGACTCGAAACGCGGGACATGCGACCTCGACGGGTCCAAGTCGACCCCCCTCGCATCGTCCTGGCTGTCGCCGTTATCGCCCTCAAGGCGATTGACTGCCGACGTCAGGGCCCAGGGTCAAGTCGTGGCCGAGGCACCGCCCGTGCTCAGACCGGTCGTCGTCAGCGACATACCGGCGAGTCGTTTGGTACCCCGCCCGGGGCAGCCGAATCCGCAAGTTCCGTCGAGGCCAGCCGCCTCGGCACGAGCTACCGGACGGCCGGGCCTCGCGAGCCGATCAGCTCGAACGTCTGCCGCCCTGGCCTCCGCCGCCGCCTGTTGACAGGCGCGACGGGGGAGATGAATGCCGTCTCTCTCGTTCCCACGACCGCCCATCGGTAGAGGGACGAATCGAACGCGACCGAGACCCGGCCCCGTTCGCGATTCGTCCCCTCCTTGGGTCTCAGTCGTCTCGATCGGGAGGCCGGCCGCGCGGAGGCGGATCGGTCCAAAGGTCTTCGACAGACCCGGATTGAGCCGCAAACTCGCGTCCTTGCCATCACCGTCGGTCGTCGATCCCGGGTGTGAGCCCTGCTCCGCTCCCTTCGGCGACCCGATCCGTGTCTTCGGCGACGCCCGCAACTGACACTTGCCCAATCTATCATTATCAATTGATTGATGCCCGCACTCATCGCGGTGGCGAGCCAATGTCAGAGCGGGCCCTGGACTCCCGAGTTTCGGGAAAAGGGCGATCCCCGTGTTAGCGACCTTGGAGCTTCCTGTCCGAGAATTGGGCCTCGCGAGCAGCGGCAAATGGACCGAGCTTGCGAGCTTGGTCCGCCGCGCCCAGCGGGGCGACCGCGAGGCGTTTGGCCGGCTCGTCGAGCAGTTTGAGCGGACGGTCTATGCCGTCTGCCTCCGCCGGCTCGGCAATCCGAGCGAGGCCCTCGAAATGACCCAGGAGGTCTTCCTCCACGTCATGAAGCGGATCGACCAGCTTCGCGAGCCCGAGCGGTTCGCCGGCTGGCTCCGTCAGGTCGCCGCGCGGATGGCGATCAACCGAGCCACCCGCAAGCTTCCGCCTTCGAGCGTTGAGACCGACATCCTCGAAGGGGCGGGCGAGATCCGCGACGACCCCCTTGACGAACTAATCGCCCGCGAACGCGCCCAGCGCCTCTACGAAGGGCTTAACCGTCTCAAGACCCTCGACCGCGAAACCCTCGTCGCCTTCTACATCCAGGGCCAGTCCCTGATCGAGATCGCCGACAACCATGACGCCCCGGTCGGCACCATCAAGCGACGCCTTCACACCGCCCGCAAGCGGCTTCGGGTCGAGCTTGAGGACAGCGTCTCCGACGCGACCGAATGGTCCGACGAAGGCGATTTCTCGATCGAGGAAGAGGAGTCCCCCTTCGAGATGTATGTCTGACCGTTCGCGTCGGGGACGGGACTCGTCGTAGACCTTTACCGGCCCACGGTGAGTCCCGTTTCCCACCTCAGGCCACCGAAACCCCGCGCGACTTCGAGGCGTTTCCCGACGAGGCTTCGTTCGGCCGTACACCCTTGAAGCCGTGGGTGAGGACGGCGAAGGGGGAGTTGCTGTCGAGCTTCTTGAGCTTGTTGTAGAGATAGCTCTCGTAATCGCAGTGGTAGACGGTGATCTTGCCGCTGTCGACTTCGATCACCTTCGTCGCCACGGCGCGGATGAAGTGTTCATCGTGGGAGATGAAGCAGAGGGTGCCTTCGTATTCCTTGAGGGCCTCTTCGAGGATGTCTCGGCTGGCGATGTCAAGGTGGTTGGTCGGCTCGTCCATCATGATGAAGTTGTGCGGAACCGTGAGGATGCGGGCGAGGCAGAGGCGGGTCTTCTCGCCGCCGGAGAGAGCGGAGACCGGCTTGTCGACGGCGTCTCCGCTGAAGAGGAACGAGCCGAGCATGTGCCGGAGCATCCCCTCCGATGCGCCGGGGTGGACCTCGCGGATCGTGTCGATCACCCGCGACTTCATGTTAAGGGCTTCGACCCGGTGCTGGGCGAAGTAGGTTGATGTGACGTTGGTGCCGAGTACCAGCTCGCCCCGGGTCGGTGTCAGGATGCCGGTGAGCAGTTTCATCAACGTCGTCTTGCCGGCACCGTTAGGACCGACCAGGACAACATGGTCGCCGCGCTCGAGTTCGAGGTCGAGGCTGCCGTAGACGACCTTGGTCCCGTAGGCGAAGCCAATGTTATCGAGCTTGGCGACGATCTGGCCGCTGCGGGGGGGCTCGGGGAGCTTGATCCGCATCGTGCTATTGTCGGTCTGGGGGGCGTCGATCCGCTCCATCTTGTCCATCGCCTTGAGGCGGCTCTGAGCACGCGACGCGCTCGAGGCCCGGGCGCGGTTGCGGTCGACGAACTCCTGCATCTGCTTGAGCTTCTTCTGCTGGCCGTCGAACGACGCCTGGTGGACGAGGATCCGCTGTTCCTTCTGCGGGAGGAACGCCGAGTAGTTCCCCGGATAAGCGAAGAGCTTGCCGAGTTCGAGCTCGAAGGTCTTGGTGATGACCCGGTCGAGGAAGTCGCGGTCGTGGCAGGTGATGACGATCGCGCCAGGGTAAGACTGGAGGAAGTCTTCGAACCACTTGACGCTGAGCAGGTCAAGGTGGTTGGTCGGTTCGTCGAGCAGGAGCAGGTCGTGGTCGAACGCGAGCAATCCACCCAGAGCGAGCCTCATCGCCCATCCGCCGGAGAGGGTCGCGACAGGATCGTCGAGCTGCGAGACGGAGAAGCCGAGGCCAAGGAGGATCGCCTTGGCGCGTGACTCCATCTCATAGCCGCCCGCCGAGATGAAGGCCTCCATCGCATCGTCGTAGTCGTCAAGAGCCTTGGGGTCGCCGTCTTGAAGGCCCTTCATGACGGCCTTTAGCCGGACGTCGGCCACGGTCCAGGGGCCGAGGTGGCCGAGCATGTTCTCGAAGACCGTCCCCTCCTTGAGGGGGTGGATCTCCTGAGGCAGATAGCCGATCGAGGTCTTGCGGTCGCGGAGAAGCTCGCCCGAGTCGAGGTGTTCCTCGCCCAGGAGGACGCGAAAGAGAGTCGACTTCCCCGCCCCATTCTTGCCGAGCATGCCAATTCGCTCACCGCGGACAATTGAGGCGTCGACGCCGTCATAGAGGGTCTGATGACCGTAGCTTTTCGTCGCGTTAATCAGGCGGATCATGGGGTGTGGCACCAAGTGGAAGGGCGAGGCGACAAGGAGACGGGAGGGCGAAGGCGGGAGGGAGAGCGATCGATGCGCGGGGAGCGACCCCTCAGCAATTCTCAAACTCTAACATGAACGGTAGCGAATCACAACACCGTTTTCGATGAATACCACGCATGATATTGCCGTGAAGAAATCGAGAAGACGTCGCGATGACGAGCCCCCGGTCCAAATGAGGATGGGTCATTCATGTCGGACGTGGGGCAGGAGGAATGCGAAGGTTTTTTTCTTGCGAAAGCTACCATTTGTGTCGAGTGGCCCCAGTTCTCGATTTGGCGAGGTGAGACATCAGGAGGCATGCCGCCCGTGCGAATGAAACTCCCCACCGGTTCAAGAATTGGTGCCACCTGACGTATTCCGAAGATTTCCGACTTTGCGATTCATCTGGGGTCAAAGGTTGACGGCGTGTCTTGAGACTGGTAACAATTTCTTGCCGGGTGTCGTGCGATGACGGACGCCGCCGGCCTCAGGTTCACGGACCCGATCATTGTTGAGGAAACGCCCGTGTTGATCGATCGGCGAAGTCTGGGCCAGCATCTCCCCTGGATCGTCTTCGCTGGCCTGGCGACTGTCGCCTCGGTTGCCTGGTATGTCATGGCGGCCCACGGCGCGTCCCGATTGCCGGGCGGGAGCAGCCCACCGGGCTTCACCTTTGGCGTGATCGGCGGGCTGATCATGCTCTTCGAGTTCTTCCTCTGGCCCAGGAAGAAGCTGCGAGTCGTGAGGATCGGCCGCGCCCAGACCTGGATGCGCGCCCATATCTGGATGGGCCTGCTGACCGTCCCCCTCATCGTGCTGCACAGCGGATTTCGGCTTGGCGAATCACTCAGTTCGGTCTTGATGATCCTTTTCATCATCGTGATCTTGAGCGGGCTCTGGGGTCTAGCGTTCCAGCAGTTCGTGCCCAAGCGGATGCTCAACGAGATCCCCGGCGAGACAATCTACTCGCAGATCGATCGCGCGATTTCGCTCCTGCGAAGCGAGGCCGAGCAGATCGTCGTGGCGACGTGCGGCGACCGGAAAGACCCGATCACCTCGATCGCAGCCGTCCCGAGCGAGTATCCCGCCCCGTCAAGCGAGACCCACATGACGATCGGCAGGATACGGGAGGTCGGCAGCACCCAGGGGATGGTCCTGACCACCCTCTCGTCGACCGGGCCTGTGCCAGGATCAGAGCGGATCGCCGAGATTTATGACGAGACGATCAAGGCTTACCTGAAGCTTGGACGCGCCGGAGAATCTCGGCTCAGGTCGGCGACCCGGTCCGCCGCGATCTTCCAAGACTTGCGGACCCGAGTCTCGCCCCCCGCCCACCAGGCCGTCGACATGCTCGAAGATCTCTGCTCGCAGAGGCGTCAGTTCGATCGCCAGCGAAAGCTGCACCGCTGGCTCCACGGCTGGCTTCTGATCCACCTCCCGCTCTCGGTTGCGTTGATTGTCTTGATGCTCGTGCATGTCGTCGTCACGTTGAAATACTGGTAACGCCCCATGCCGCACGAAACCAAAGCCAAGGGACGCGCCCAGCGCATCCCGCTCGACTACTACAAGAAGCCCGACGCCATCCTCAAGGCGAAGCTCGGCCTCTCCGCGCTCGCCTTGGTCCTGGCCGTCGGCTGGTTCGCGAGTGGCCTTGAATACCGGGGCGGGCAGGTGCAGACCAGCTCTGCCGGCTTGCTCCGCTACTCGAAAGGGCCGCTGGCGAGCGTCCACGATGCGTGGAACGACAAGTGCGACGCGTGCCACCGCCCGTTCGCGCCGATCGACGGTAAGCGCTGGGGGCCGCCAATCTTCACTATGAGCCGCGAGTCTGACCACACCTGCCAGACGTGCCATAAAGGCTCGGCGCATGCCCAGCACGAGATCCAAGACGAAGTAAAGTCTTGCGCGGGATGCCACATCGACCATCGGGGCCGCGACGTCTCGCTCGTGCGGATGGAAGACTCCGAATGCACCTCGTGCCACGCTGATCTCGGGCTCCACAGCATACCGTTCAAATCGGGTGAGAAGCCGTCCGTGACCGCCCTCGCCATCCATTCGTTCGCGACCGATCACCCCCCCTTCTCCAGCGAAGGGCCGAAGGCGAAAGATGCGGGTCATCTGAAGTTCAACCATGCCCTCCACATGAATCCGGGACAGGTCGCAAAGGTCGGCAACAAGGGTGCCAAGACCCTCGCCGTCCTCGCCGACAAGACCACCCGCGACCGCTATCGTGGGGAAGGGCAGACAGACGAGTCGCCGATCCAGCTCCAATGCGCCTCGTGCCATGTGACCGACGCCGTCGATTACAAGGCCGGGCACCTCGACGGCCTGCCCCAATCGGCCGCCCTGCCGGTTCGCGGCTCGGGTAAGCAGATTCTGCCAATCACCTATGAGAACCAGTGCAAGGCCTGCCATCCGCTCACCTTCGACGGTGCCAACCTTGACCTGGCCGTGCCGCACCGCGTCCAGCCAAAGGAGATCAATCAATTCCTCCGGTCGACCTACGCTGGCCTTATCCTTCAGAAAGACCCTAAACGGCCCGTAAAAGTCACTCTGCCGAAGCCGATCCCGGGTAGCCTTCCCGACTCCGACGAGCTAGGGATGAGGGCCGAGGTTGACAAGGCCGTGAGCGCCGCCGAGGCGTACATCTACAGCGGGAAGTCAACCTGTCTCGAGTGCCACGAGGCCCAGATGTCGGCCAAGGGTCGTCCCGAGACGATCACCCCGCCGAACGTTCCCGCGCTCTGGCTGACGAAATCCAAATTTGACCACACGGCGCATCGCGGGGTCGGCTGCCTCGATTGCCACGCTGCCGCGCGGTCGTCGGAACACGCGACAGACATTCTCATCCCCGGGATCGCCTCCTGCCGCGAATGTCACGCTCCCAAGTCGCCCTCAGGCTTCTTCGCAACTAGCGACAAGGCACCCCTAGGCGGTGTCCGCCACGACTGCACCACCTGCCACAGCTATCACGACGGCGACCATCCGCTCAACGGTCGGGGAGCGCTCGCCGAGAACGGGACGGATGAACGGTCGTTCGCCGATTTCCTCCGAGGGACCGGAAACACCCGGCAGACCACGAAGGCGAGCCTTCCTCGCTGACGCCGGGAAAGGCTAGCCTGGTCGATCGAGCACCGAGGCATCGCATGACCCGGAGACGAACCAACCTCGTGCGTACGCTCATCGCAGCCGCGCTGCTGTGCGTGTCGTCGCCCGTGCCGGGTCGCGCCGATCTGGTCTACTTTCTCCGGGGCGGTAAGGTCCAACTCCCCGTGACCCGCGAAGGGAAGCGAGTCTTCCTCGAAGCTCCCGACGGCCGCGTCGAGTTTCGCGACACCGACTTCGCCAAGATCGTCTCTGAAGACGACCCCGCGATCGAATGGCTGCGACGAGACTCCGACACGCAGAAAGCGGGGCCGAACGAGAGGTTCGCCGCAGCCTGGTGGGCCTTGGAGAACGGCTTGACCGATCAGGCCGTCAGGGCTCTCCGCGAGGTCTACGCCGCCGCCCCCCAGCACGAGCCAACGGCCTCACTGATCCGAACCCTCGATCGGGTCACTCCCGCTCTCGCCGATCCCGACTCGCGCGACGTCGGCTCCGCGCTTCGAGGTTCGTTCCGAGAGGCTCGCAGCCCGCATTTCCTCCTGTTTCACAAGGGGTCCGAGGCCCACATACAGGAGCGGCTCGCGCTGCTGGAGAAGGTCTACTCGACGTTCTATCTCGTCTTCGCGGGGCATGGGTTCGATTTGAAGCCGCCGAAGACTCGTCTGATGGGCGCGATCTTCGCGAGTCAGCAAGACTATCTGGATTTTCTCAATCGGGGCCAGGCCCGGGCGTTCGCCACGACTCAGGGTTATTATCATCCCACCCTCAACCTCGTCGTTTCGTTCGACCCTGTTGATGTGCCGACCATCCGCAACGGTCGGATCGTATTGGATCGACGATCCCGACAACTGGCCGAATGGCAGGTCGCCGTCGATCGAATGCCCACCAACGCCCGCGCGAAAATCGAGATCGACGGCGAGCCGGCCCGCACCCTGGCCCAGGCCCCGGCGAAGACCTCGGTCGACGCGGTGCGTCGCGACCTCGCGCGACAAACCCTTCTGCTCGACCTCGAACGTCGCTCGATCGACCTCGGGATGGCTGCGCACGAGACGACCCATCAACTTGTCGCCAACAGCGGCCTCACCCCGCACCACGACGACTTCCCGACCTGGCTCCACGAAGGGATCGCCTCGCAATTCGAGGTAGTCCGTGGCGGCCGATGGGCGGGGGTCTCACGAGCCCACGACCTCCGCCTTCCCGAGTGGCGTTCGATCTACCCTGCCCCCCACCTCGTCCCGTTGGTGCGCAATGCCGCCTTCGGCCATGGCTACGACCGCGATTTGTACGCGCAGGCGTGGGCATTGGTTTATTACCTCCGGAAATCGCAACCCAAAGGCTTTGCCACTTTCCTCGACGTCCTTCGATCCCCGTCCTCCACCCCCCCCGATCGCCCCGCGCGACTCGTCGAGGCATTCCGCACCAGCTTCGGCGAAGACCTGTCCAAGATCGAGGTTGAGTGGCATCGCTTCATGAAGATGGTCAAGACCCCGCTCGAAGACGGCACGTTAGCCCGCCCCGCCGCCCGTCAAGAATTGCCGAGCAGACCCAATTGACAGAAAAACCCAAGCTGTTATATTACGTTTGTTCGCACGACGGGGCGTAGCTCAGCATGGCTAGAGCGCACGGTTCGGGACCGTGAGGCCGGAGGTTCAAATCCTCTCGCCCCGACTAGAAGTAAGTCCTATTGATTTCTGGACTTAACTTACCTGCCCGCGATGGGCAGTGTGGCATTTGAGACGAATCCAGGGCGTAACCCGTAACGCCTTAGGCTAGAAGAAGACCATAATCACTGGTCATTATTACGTGGTAGGGCCCACGACCTCGGAACATACGGATCCGAAGGAAGTTGTGAGAAATACCGTCGCCTGATCGCTGACATGCTCTTGGCCCCATCGCTTAGCTGTCCGATCCCGACGGAATTCAAGACTGAGAGCAGACCGACGGTCGACGAACTGCTCATAAGCTATTGGGATCGGCACGTCACGACCTTTGACGTCAAAGCCGGCAGGACAACATCTGCCAAGCCCTCCGCTTTCTCAGGCGGCTCTCTGGGCACACTCCTTCGCAGGCCGTCGGTCCCCATGCCCTCAAGATGGTCCGGAATGGCATCATCCATGCGGGACGCTGCCGCACGCTGATTTAAAAATCGTCAGCCGCCTCTGCGGCTTGTTTTGATTGGACGCCCAGGATAAATTCTGCGCGCGGTCTTAGGCATCGCCAAGGAGCGGCCTCCGGTGGACCAGGTGGGAGTGGCCGTCGTCAGGGCGACTCTCTCCTTCTTGGCGTTTCCGATTGCGGCGATGGTCAAGTTCGAATTCCTCACCGGAGCGCGTCCCGGCGAGATCGCATCCATTCGGCCGCGAGACGACGGCCTGGGTGTATCGTCCGGGCTCGCACAAGACCGAACACCAAGGACGTGAGAGGGTGAGCGTGCTCGGACCGAGAGCCCAGACGGTCCTTTGCCATGGATCGCGGGCGCCCGGGAGAGATGGTCTGATTCCATCCCGAGGACATCGCTCATGGCACGCAAGACGTACCACGACGTGTTCAAAATCGCCGCCGCCAAGCTGGTTCGCCGGCAGGGGGACACCGTCAAGAAGGCGGCCATTCGCTTCGTACATGAAGACAACTGCATAATTAATTTAAATGTATGCGTTAGTTAAATGTCAGGGCCCAGGGCATCGCCTGCTGCGAGAACAGCAGCCGCCACGACCACTCCGTGGCCGCGAACATCCTGGACTGTGAGTTCCTTCCCGAACCGGCCGACGCGGTTTGGAAGGCCGATATTACCTCTATTTCAACCGCCGAAGGTTGGCTCTACCTGGCGGTGGTTCTCGATCTGTTCTCGCGGAAGGTCGTCGGCTGGGCGACGGCCGATCACCAATGCGTTGAGCTGACCTGCGACGCCCTGGGGATGGCCTTGGAGCAACGATGCTGACGGAACACGGCGTCACGCCGAGAATGAGCCGGAATGGGGAGTGCCATGACAACGCGCCGTCCGGGAGCCTATTCAGCACGGTTAAGCGCGACCTGACGCATCACCAGACGTACGCAACCCGCAAAGAAGCGTTGCGCTCATTGTTCGAGTCCATCAATGTGTTCTACAATCGGCGTCGCATTCACTCGACGCTCGGCTACCGCAGCCCGGTTGACTTCGAGACGAAGTTCGCCTCCTGAGCCACCCTGAGCGCCCACGATTTGTCGGGAAGGTCACTTCCAAAGAAAACACCAAATCGGACGACAAACACAAACTCCTGGGGGTGATGGAATGCGGAAGCGACTCAGCCGTGCTGCAGCGTACCTGGCGATCCTGCTCCTCTTGCCTCCCGCTCCTGTCTCGGCGGAGGACAAGTCTCCCCAGAAGGCGGAGATGGCCGGCTACCTGCTTGTCCCGCACGGCAATGTGGACGCGAAGTACAACGCCGGCTTCTCCACATATGTGGCGGCCTGGCCGCTCCTGAAGAATTACCCAGGGCAGGACTTCCAGAGCGGCCTGTTCGGCACCTGGATGTTTTCGCAGTATGACGGCCCCAAGCCGGAGAACATGTACTCCGATATCGAAGGCGGCCTCGGCTGGTGGCGAGACACGCGGTTCGCCACCGAGACGCCGAAGTTCATCATGGGCGGCGTGGCCCTGAACTTCAGCGAGTGGGCGAACGGCCCCGGTGCCGGCAAAGGCCGCGACTGGAAGAAGCCCTCCGGCCATTACGCCATCGCGCAGCTCAGCCCGTCGGTGTTGTGGCCGCCAGACGGCCTGAACCTCAAACAGGGCACGCGTGGGGAACTGTTCGGGTACGGGTATCTGCCGCTGCCGCTCACTGCGTCGAAGACGACCACCGCCGGCAAGGACGTGCCGACCGGCAACCACTGCTGGACCCTGTTCCTTAACACCGGCAACTTCAAAGGGCCGGTGACGTTCTTCCTGCCGTACTTCTGGTCGCGCGCCTCCGTCGAGAACCCCAAGCTGAGTGGCCTGTTCCTCGACACCCGGCCGTCCGAGCCGAACAAGGCGTTGCAGATGGAGACGCAGCACATCCCCGCCTACACCGCCCAGGACGCGAAGGGGGACACCTACGCCCGTATCGCCCCCACGCAGTTTCCCAGGAAACCCGACGGTGATTCGGTTCTGGTGCATCGCATCACTGCGTACAGCAAGGCCGCGCTGTGGGACGGCGTCCAGGCGTGGTTCGACGGCGGGAACGAGGTGTCCGGCACCATTGACCCGAAGGCCGCCAGCGTCCACACCTTCGACGGGAAGGGCGGGGCCACTTGGCAGATCTACCCGCCCAACACCGCGAGGGAGAAGAAAGTGCCGGTGGGGTGGAGTTCGTTCGCAACGCCCGTCGCGCTCGACGACACCACCTACGGCTACAAATGGGCGAAAGACGCGGTGACGAAAGACGGGACGCTCGTCACCCTGCCGGAGTACTACCGCCTGGAAAAGGACATAAAGGACAAGGTACGCTGGGTGGTGGTGAACGCCAAGGACGTGCCGGCCGAGACCGGGCTGGCGAAGGTCGAGTTCCCGCGCGTCCGCAAGCCCGATCAGCAACCCTACGTCACCCCCGACGAGGCCGATAGTCGTTGGAAGAAGCCGGGGCCGGCGGCCGGGCCGTTTACGGCCAAGCTCGGCGACGGCAGCGTGGTGACATACTCTTGGTATCGATTCGCCGATCAACCCGCCCTGCTGAACGCCGACCTGACCGCCAACGAACGGGAGAGCCTGCAAAAGCGGGTGGAGCTGCTTCACACGAAGTGGCCCAAGGACCGCGAGTACCTTCCCCCGCCGAAAGTCGGGACACTCGCCGACCTCGACCCCGCGTTACTCGTTACCCCGCCGAAGGGCCTGGAGATCGGCTACGTGCCCATCGTCACCCGGCAGGGCGCGACGGAGTAGACGTTCGCTTCGTGGGCGACGATCATTCGTTGCAGGCCCATTCATTCGCCACGCTCGGGGCTGCAGTTGATAACGGCCAAAGACTTGAAACACGACTGGCGGTCGGATTCGTACAGCGAACTTTTCAAAAATGTGCGATCGCGCCCGGCCATTGCTGTTAACAGATAAACAAAGGAATTCGTGAGATGCGTATCGCCAGGATTTTCGCCCATCGAATCGAATTGCCGCTGCGGGAGGGAAGTTACAAGTGGTCCGGCGGGAAATCCGTCACCGTCTTCGACAGCACCATCGTCGGCGTGGAAACGGACACGGGCCTCGTGGGCTACGGCGAGGTCTGCCCGTTGGGACCGTTCTACCTGCCCGCCTACGCGGAGGGCGTCCGGACCGGCGTCCGTGAAATCGCACCGCATTTGATCGGCCTCGACCCTCGGGAACTGCTCAAGCTCAATCACCGCATGGACGCGGCGTTGAAGGGCCACCCCTACGTCAAGAGCGGGATCGACATCGCCTGCTGGGACATCCTCGGCCATGCGACAGGTCTGCCCGTTTGCGTCCTGATGGGCGGGCGATTCGGCGAAGCCGTTCGGCTCTACCGCGCCATTTCGCAGGAGTCGCCCGACCAGATGGCCGCGAAGGTCGACGGCTATCGTACCGAAGGCTACACCCGGTTCCAGCTCAAGGTGGGCGGCGATCCCGATCTGGACATCGAACGCATCCGTCAGGTGCGGGCGATCCTTCACCCGACCGACCGACTCGTCGCCGATGCCAATACCGGCTGGACCCAGCACGAAGCGACGCGCGTCGTACGGGCCGTGCGCGATCTCGACGTGTACATCGAACAGCCCTGCCTGACCTACGAGGAGTGCCTCTCGGTTCGGCGGCGGTGCGACCACCCGTTCATTCTCGATGAGAACGTAGACGGGATCGACGTACTGCTGCGGGCGAAGGCCGATCTGGCGATGGACGTCGTTAACCTGAAGATCAGCAAGCTCGGCGGCCTCACCAAGACGAAGCAGGTGCGAGACCTGTGCGTCTCGATGGGGATCGCTATGACACTGGAAGACAGTTGGGGCGGCGACATCGCTACGGCGGCCATCGCGCATCTGGCTCACAGCACCCCGGAAGAGTTCCGGTTCACCAGCACCGACTTCAACAGTTACGTCACGGTCAGCACGGCCGACGGCGCGCCGCGACGGGAGCACGGGTTCATGTCGGCCTCGTCCGACCCGGGCCTTGGCATCCAGCCAAAGTTGGACGTACTTGGCACACGGGTCGTAGATGTGCGTTAGTGAATTACCAACTCGATGAGATCATGTGGATCGCCCCTTGGGAGAATCGTGATGAACGTCCGCAACTTAACCCGGTGGCAGCTGAGCGTCATCACGACGTGCCTCGTTGCCGGCGCGACGGTCCGCGCCGAAGACCCCGCCCCCGCGGAATCACTCCTCAGTGTCGGGAGACTCTTCGGTGTTGGGGAGTTCGATACCGAGTCGCTTCCGGCACGGCAGTGGAGCAGGCGATCATCAACCTATTTTACCTTGACACAGGCGACCAACGGGACCGGGCGCGAGTTGATTCGCAACGACCCCGCAACGGGAAAGAACGACGTCGTCTTCCCGGCGACGGCGCTCGTACCGGGCGGTGCGAAAGAGCCGCTCGCGGTCGACGCTTACACGTTCTCCGCCGACGAGTCGCGTGTGCTGATCTACACGAACAGCCAACGGGTCTGGCGTCGCAACACCCGTGGCGACTACTGGCTGCTCGACGTGGCAACGCGCAGGCTGCGCAAGCTCGGCGGGGACGCTGCCCCGTCGTCACTGATGTTCGCCACCTTCTCGCCAGACGGCACGCGGGTCGCCTTCGTGCGCGAGAACAACTTGTATGTTCAAGACGTGGAAAGCTTGAAGATCACCCCGCTGACCACCGACGGCTCGAAGTCGGTCATGAACGGCACCGCCGACTGGGTGAACGAAGAGGAACTCGATCTGCGGAATTGCTTTCGCTGGAGTCCGGACGGCCGTCAGATCCTCTTCTGGCAGTTCGATACCACTGGCGTGGCGGAGTTTCACCTCATCGACAACGTCGTCAGCAAGTCGCCGCGGATCACCTCGTTCGCGTACCCCAAGGTGGGTGAGAAGAACTCGGCCACCCGGCTGGGCGTGATCTCGGTGGACGGCGGAAAGGTGCGCTGGCTCGACCTTCCCGGTGACACGCGCGAGCACTACCTGCCCCACGCCGATTGGACGCCGGACGGCTCGCAGATTTTGGTTCAGCAGTTCAACCGGATCCAGACGGAGCTGCGGGTCTGGCGGATCGACCCCGCCAAGGGTCAGGCAAAGGCCGTCTTCACCGAGGGGGACGCCGCCTGGTTGGAGAACGAAAACCCCTGGCGGTGGTTGGACGGCGGCAAGAGCTTCCTCTGGCTGAGCGAGCGGTCCGGGTGGCGACACGCCTACCTCGCTCACGCCGACGGCTCGCCGTCAGAACCCATCACGAAAGGCGAGTTCGACGTCATCGCCGTCGAGGCGGTGGACGAGTCGGGCGGGTGGTTGTATTACGCGGCCTCGCCGAAGAACGCGACCCAGCGATACCTGTTCCGGTCGAAGCTCGACGGCAGCAAATCTGAACAACTCACCCCCGCGAAGCAAACCGGCTGGCACGAGTATGACTTCTCCCCCGACGCGAGGTGGGCGGTTCATACTTGGTCGAACTTCACCACACCGCCGGTGGTGGACCTAGTGCGGCCGGGCGAGCACACCGTCGTTCGCACGCTGACCGACAACGCGAAACTGCGGGCCAAGCTGGCCGCGCTGAAACGGCCGGATGTCGAGTTCATGCGGGTGCCGATTGGCAACGGCGTCACGCTGGACGGCTGGAACATCAAGCCCGCGAATATGGACCCGTTGGCGAAACTCCCAATGCTCATGTACGTCTACGGTGAGCCGCACGGCCAGACGGTGCGCGACGCCTGGTCCGGCCCGCGCGGGTTGTGGCACTGGATGCTCGCGCAACAGGGGTTCGTCGTGGCCAGCGTCGATAACCACGGCACCAACGTGCCCCGCGGCCGCGAGTGGCGGAAGTCCGTCCATCATAAGATCGGCATTCTGGCCCCGACCGAGCAAGCCGAGGCGGTGCGCGTTCTGCTCCAGCGGTGGCCGTTCGTCGATCCCACGCGGGTCGGCTCGTGGGGTTGGAGCGGCGGCGGCAGTATGAGCCTCAACGCCGTCTTCCGCCACCCAGATCTCTACCGCGCCGCCATCGCCGTCGCGCCAGTCGCTGATCAGCGGCTGTACGACACGATCTATCAGGAACGGTATATGGGGCTGCCAGCGGACAACGCGACCGGCTACCGCGACGGCTCGCCCACCACTCACGCCGGCAAACTGCGGGGCAACCTGCTGCTCGTCCACGGCACCGGCGATGACAACTGTCACTATCAGGGTACCGAACGGCTGATGGAGGAATTGATCGCGAAAGGGAAGCGGTTTAGCGTCCTGCCGTACCCGAACCGTACCCACGCCATCAACGAGGGACGGAACACCGATCAGCACCTGATGGACGCGATGACGCGATACCTGCACGACAACCTGAAGTCGCCTCACGCCCCCGCACCCGAGACTGTCTACGAAACACGAAACGTTCGCGGCTGGAACGTGCATGTAAATCGCGAACTGCTCGCGACGGAGCCCAAACTCACGGCGAAGGCACTGGAGATTCTCGACACGCAACTGGCGGAAATCACGCGAGTCGTGCCGATGGAGGGGGTGTCCAAACTGCGACAGGTGCCGCTGTATTTCAATCCCGAGTATCCCGGCATTCGCCCTCTGGCCGAGTACCACCCCGATGCCGACTGGCTTCGCAAGAATGCGCGTGACCCCGCGATGGCGAAAGCCGTCGAGTTCCACAACGTGCGCATTTTCGAAGCCGAAGCGAACCGCATGCCGAACGTGACGCTGCACGAACTGGCCCACGGCTACCACGACCGCGTGGTGCCGAAGCAGTTCGCCAACGCGGAGATTCAAGCCGCCTTCACACACGCGAAAAAGTCGGGGAAGTACAACAAGGTCGCCAGGCACCACGGCAACGGCCGGCCGAACACGATCGAGAAGGCCTATGCGATGACCAACCCGATGGAGTACTTCGCAGAGACGACCGAGGCATACTTCACGGGCAACGACTTTTACCCCTTCACTCGTGAAGAACTGAAGACGCACGACCCGGACATGTTCGAGTTGCTCGGCAAGCTCTGGCAGGTCGAGGCCGAACCGGCTCCCGCACCCGTGCCGCCGTCCCTCACGCAGCAACTCCTGAAGATGTCGCCGGCGGACCTGGCGAAGGCCGCCCGCGCGCAGGGCGACGCCGGCCGCGGCGCGGTGCTGTTCTTCCAGCCGTTCCTGTCGTGCGCCAAGTGCCACGACGGAGAGACCAGCACGCAACTCGGCCCTGACATCGCCAAGGCCGGCAAGGAAGCGACGGCCGAATACCTCATCGAATCCATGCTGCTGCCATCCAAGCAGATAAAAAAGGGGTACGAAACACTGGTGATCAACATGTCCGACGGCAGGGTGGTCGCCGGGTTGCTCGCTGAGGAGACCGCCGACGCGGTCACACTCCTGGACCCGTCTGCCGGCGGCAAGCGGGTGGTCATCGCGAAGGCGGACATCGACAGGCGGACGGCGAGCGCCCAATCGCCGATGCCCGACGGACTGGTGAACGTGCTCTCGGATCGGCAACAGTTCCTCGACCTCACCAAGTATCTCATTGAGATCAACGAGGGCGGGCCGACCCGCGCCAACGAGCTTCGCCCCGCCCAGACCGCGCTCGTCATCCCGGAGTACGAGAATGACATCGACCACGCCGGGTTGCTCCGCGCCCTGGACAACAAGGCGTTCAAGCGGGGCGAGGCTACGTACACCCGCGTGTGCGCGAACTGCCACGGTACGAAGGATCAACCCGGCTCGCTGCCCACGTCGCCGAAGTTCGCCGCCCACGTCTTCAAGAACGGTAGTGACCCGTTCAGCCTGTACCAAACACTGACCCGCGGCTACGGCCTCATGGCCCCGCAAACGTGGATGGTGCCCCGGCAGAAGTACGACCTGATCCACTATGTCCGTGAGACGTACCTGAAGCCGCACAACCCGACGCAGTTCGCGAAGGTCGATGACGCCTATCTGGCCAAGTTGCCGAAGGGAACATCCGCCGGTCCGGCTCCGATGAACGTGGAACCGTGGGTAACGACGGACTACGGCCCCAGCCTGATGAACACCTACGAGGTAGGCGGGGCCGCGAAGTCCACCGCGCCGAACATCGCATATAAGGGGATCGCGGTGCGGTTGGACGCCGGGGCCGGCGGGGTGTCTCGCGGCAAGCGGTGGGCGCTGTTCGACCACGATACGATGCGGTACGCGGCAGGGTGGTCTGGCGACGGGTTCATCGACTGGAAAGGCATCCACTTCAACGGCCAGCACCAAATTCACCCGAAGTTGACCGGCGAGATCGCTGTGTCGAACCCGGTCGGGCCGGGCTGGGCTGACCCGAAGACCGGCAGTTTCGCCGACACCCGGTTCCTCGGCCGAGACGCGCGGCCCTACGGCCCCCTCCCCCGCGAGTGGGCGCGGTTCGTGGGCACTTACGCCTACGGCGACCAGACGGTCATCTCGTATACCGTCGGCAACGCCAACATTCTGGAGCTCGAAGGGACAGAGATCGAGTCGTCGAAACCGGCGAACGTCATGTTCACCCGCGTGCTGGACATCGGCAAGTCGTCCCGCAACCTGCTCTGCCGCGTCGCGCCAGACTCGGTCGCCGTCGCCGTGATCGGAGACAAGGCGGTGTCGCTGGCGAAGCAAGACGGGTTCACGGTCCTGACGATTCCCGCCGCCGCCACGCCAACGCGGGTGAAATTGCTGCTGGCGAAAGGGGGAGCCGATGCACTGACCGCGTTCGCTAAGACCTCCCACGCGCCGCAGGCCCTCAAGCCGCTGACCGAGGGCGGGCCGAAGCGTTGGCCGGAACTGCTGAAGACGACCGTCGCGGTCGGCAAGAACGATGGCCCGTTCGCCGTGGATTCGTTTGGCCTGCCTGAACGCAACCCGTGGAATGCCCAACTTCGGCTGACCGGGTTCGACTTCTACCCGGACGGCAAGCGAATGGCCGTGTGCAGTTGGGACGGCGACGTGTGGACAGTGTCCGGGTTCGACAACCTCGCCGGCGGGCTGACGTGGCAGCGTATCGCGTCCGGGTTGTTCCAACCGCTCGGGTTGAAGTTCCGCGACGGCGCGATTTTCGTGAGCTGCCGGGACCAGATCGTCAAGCTGCACGACCTCAACGACGACGGCGAGACGGACTTCTACGAGTGCTTCAATAGTGACCACATGGTGACGGAACATTTCCACGAGTTCGCAATGGGGTTGCAGACCGACGCCGAGGGGAACTTCTACTATGCCAAGAGCGGTCGACACGCCCTTCCGGCCCTCGTCCCGCACCACGGGACGCTGCTGAAGGTGTCGAAGGACGGCGTGAAGACGGAGATTCTCGCGACCGGCTTCCGCGCCGCCAACGGCGTCTGCCTGAACCCAGACGGGACATTCTTCGTCAGCGATCAAGAAGGGTTCTGGACACCGAAGAACCGCATCAACAAGGTCGAGAAAGGCTGTTTCTATGGCAACATGTTCGGCTACACAGACATCACGGACACGTCCGATTCAGCCATGAAACAGCCGCTCTGCTGGATCACCAACGACTTCGACCGCTCGCCGGCGGAGTTGGTATGGGTCGATTCGGAGAAGTGGGGGCCGCTGAAGGGGTCGTTGCTGAACACATCCTACGGCATGGGCAAAATCTACGTCGTCCCGCACGAGACGGTGGGCGGGCAGTCCCAGGGCGGCATGTGCGCGCTGCCGCTACCGACGTTTCCGACCGGCATCATGCGGCCCCGCTTCCACCCGACCGACGGCCAACTCTACGTCTGCGGAATGTACGCCTGGGCCGGCAATCAGACCGCGGCGGGCGGCTTCTACCGCGTCCGGTACACTGGCAAGCCTGTGGACCTGCCCGTCGGGCTGAAGGTGAAGGCGGGGGGCATCGAAGTGACGTTCACCGAAGAGATCGACGCGAAGGCGGCGGCCGACCCGGCGAACTACGAGGTGAAAGTGTGGGGGCTAAAGCGGACTCAGAACTACGGGTCGAAGCACATCGACGAGAAGAAGTTAGCGGTGTCGAAGGCGGTGCCCGACGGAAAAACGGTGTGGCTGGAGATCGTCGGCCTTGCGCCTACGTGGGGCATGGAGATCCAGTACCGGCTGAAGGGCACCGACGGCCGCGCCATCACCGGAGCGATCCACAACACCATCCACGAGTTTGGGAAGTGATCATTAATCGCGAATCATGACGCAATATTCGCACTTGATTAATATTGCACGAGTTGTGGTTTGATCATGTTTTTTGATCCGAACTGCATCGATCCGCCAATTGCCAAAGGTTGTCTCGATATTCTGACTCGTCGGGAGGTGAGATCGTCGATGGCCTTGGCATCAGCGTCGGCATCAGCGTCGGCATCGTGGCCGACGTCCGCCGAGCGTCGTGTGAAATCCGTTAGCATAGAATTATTCCAGACCCGATGTGACCGTCACTCCTTCCGCTTCTTGACCCTCCATCCGTCTAGCAGCTTCTTCTGGCGGTCCATCACCTCTTGGGCCTCCTCGACGATCGTCTCGCACACCAGCTTGCACAACCGCTCGACGAGCGGGTCGTCGAGCTTGTAGAAGACCTGCAAACCTTCCTTGCGGCGGGCCACCAACCCCGCCTCGGCCAGCATCTTCAAGTGCTTGGAGACGTTGGCCTGGTTCCTGCCGGTCTCCTCGACCACCTGCGTGACGCTGCGCTCGCCCGCCATCAAGCTGCGGAGGATCGCCAGCCGGCTCGGGTCCGCCAGCATGCGGAACTTCTCAGCCATCAGGTCCAGGAACTCGTCGGGGATCGTGGCGGCCATAACTTGACTGGTTAACCATACAGGAATATACTTCTAGTGGCGTTCTGAAATATTTTAGCACGGTGGCTCTCGTTGGGAAGTGGTCCTATTCGGAGAACCAATGAACGACTGGCTCCTGCCCCGGATGGGCGTTCCCACTTGAATGGGCGGTTCGTCTGCGGCGGCATCGCATTCAGAGCAAACGAAAGCGGCAGGAGACCCGATTTTCACCGAGGAACTCTTCAGAGACCCAAGTGGAGGCGACGAGAGATGAACCGGCTGACGTGCTTTGGAATGGTTGTGACATGCCTGGCACTAGGGACGGCCCCTACGACCTGGGCGGGCGACACGCCCGAGGGCGGGCCGTTGAAGGTCTTGGTCCACGTCAACGTCCCCGAGTCCGGCATCCAGGGTGCGGGTTTGAAGAACGTGGCGAACATTCTCAAGGAAGCCCCCGACACGATGGTCGAGGTCGTCTGCCACGGGGCCGGGATCGGCCTAGTGGAGGGGGCTCGCAGCGACCACTCCGAGGCAGTCGAGGCCCTCATCAAGAAGGGCGTGAAGTTCGTGGCCTGCGAGAACACGATGCGGCAGAAGTCGATCAAGAAAGTCGACCTCCTGCCGGGTGTGGCCACCGTGCCCTCGGGGGCCGTCGAAGTCGTCCGCAAGCAGCAGAAAGACGGCTATGTCTATTTCAAGCCATGAGTCCGAGTCGAGATCGGCCAACCAGCCACGGATCGAAGGGAGTCGAAGATGAGCGTTCAGACGATCACGCCGCGGGAACTTGAAGACTTGCGTCGGCAAGGGCGATCGGTCGAATTGATCGACGTTCGGACTCCGGTGGAGTACCAGGAGGTCCATGCCGATGCGGCACGGTCGGTCCCTCTCGACAGGCTTGAACCGAGGGTCGTGATGGAGGCTTGCAACGGTACGAAGCACGAGCCCTTATACCTGATCTGTCGCTCGGGCAGCCGAGGGAGCCAGGCGTGCGAGGTGTTCCACGCCGCCGGTTTCTCAAATGTCGTGAACGTCGAGGGCGGCACGCTGGCGTGGGAGCAAGCTGGACTGCCGGTCGTGCGGGGGAAGAAGGCTGTCTCGCTGGAGCGGCAGGTGCGGATCGCCGCCGGGTCGCTGGTGGTGCTGGGCACGGCACTGGGGGCCTTCGTGCATCCGGCCTTCCTCGGGCTGGCGGCGTTCGTGGGGGCGGGTCTGGTCTTCGCCGGGATGACGGACACCTGCGGGATGGGGATGATCCTGGCCCGGATGCCCTGGAACCTGGTGAAGGAGTCGGCCTGATGAAGATCGTCATCGTCGGCGGCGTGGCCGGGGGTGCGTCGGCGGCGACCCGAGCCCGACGCCTCTCTGAGGATTCGCACATTGTCCTCTTCGAGCGGGGACCGAATGTGTCCTTCGCCAACTGCGGCCTGCCCTACTACGTGGGCGGCGAGATTGCCGATCGGGACAAACTGCTCGTCGTAAGCCCGGAACGGCTGCGAGAGCGCTACAAGCTCGACGTGCGGATACGTTCGTCGGTCGAGGCCATTGACCGACGAGCGAAAACGGTCCGGGTTCGAGACCTCGCCAGCGGCAGGGAGTATGACGAACCCTACGACAAGCTGATTCTGGCCCCAGGGGCGAGAGCGGTCTTGCCAGACGTACCCGGCATCGACCTGCCCGGTATCTTCACACTCCGCGACCTTAGTGACGTGGACAGAATCAAGAAGCTGGTGGATGGCGGGACCGGGCGGGCGGTGGTGGTCGGCGGTGGTTATATCGGTCTGGAGATGGTCGAGAACCTCGTGCGGCGGGGGATCGCCACGACCCTGGTCCAGTCCCAGGATCAGTTGCTCTCGTCGTTTGACAAGGAGATGACGACGTCCATCGCCGCCCATCTGGCCGCACACGGGGTCGAGGTAATTCTGAACAATTCCGCCGTATCGTTCACCCAGGCCGATCAGGGTCTTGAAGTTCGGCTCCGGTCAGGGCGCGTCCTTCCTGCTCGGTTGGTCGTGGTGGGGATCGGCGTAAGGCCGGAGAACAAGCTCGCCGTAGCCGCCGGTCTTGCCGTCGGGCCTCGGGGTGGCATCCGGGTCAACGAACACCTTCAGACCGACGACCCTGACATCTATGCGGTCGGGGACGCGATCGAGGTCGAGGATTTCGTCCTCAAAGTTCCGACCCAGATACCACTGGCCGGTCCGGCGAACCGCCAGGGTCGTCTCGCCGCCAACCACATCTTCGGTCATGCTGACACCCGCTACCGAGGCACGCAGGGCACGGCGATCGTGGGCATCTTCGGCAAGACTGCGGCGATGACCGGGGCTTCGGAGAAATCGTTAGAGCATGCCGGTCGTGCGTACCGCAAGGTCTACATCCACTCGAACAATCACGCTGGTTACTTCCCCGGTGCCGAGGTGATGGCTTTGAAAGTTCTCTTCGACCCAATCGATGGGAAAATCCTCGGAGCCCAGGCGGTTGGCGGCGACGGGGTGGACAAGCGGATCGACGTCCTGTCTATGGCGATCCAGGCGGGCATGACGGTCTTCGACCTGGAAGAGTCGGAACTGGCCTACGCGCCGCAATACGGTTCCGCGAAGGACCCGATCAACATGGCCGGTTTCGTGGCGAGCGGCCTGATCCGGGGCGAACATCCCCAGACCGAGGTCGAGAGAATTCTCGACCCCACGCCAGGCCGGGGGCCGTTCCTGCTCGACGTGCGGACGCCCGAGGAGTTCGAGCAGGGGCACATTCCCGAGGCCGTGAACATCCCGGTGGACGAGCTTCGACATCGACTGTCCGAGATCCCCCAGGATTGTGAGGTCATTGCTTACTGCCAGGTTGGGCAGAGGGGTCAACTGGCAACCCGCATCCTACTTCAGACCGGATTCAGAGCGAGCAATCTGGGCGGCGGCTACAAGACCTATCGGCTCTTCATGCCGATGTCCTCCGGGGCTTCCGAGAGCCATTAAAGTGAGCGATCGGGGGCCGAAACGAGATCGTTTCCAGTGACTTAACCCAGGAGAACATGGCGAAGAAGTCGGGCTTCCTCGACGACTCCGTACTTCCTGGTCTACGGCCAAGCCGCCGCAGGTCTCCGCCGCCATCAAGGAGGCAAGGAGGCCGGTACGCGAATCATCGTGTGCGGCGAGGCGATCAATCGCTTCGACATCTGGAAAGAGCAGCTCGAATTGGAGGTCGATGAGGTCGTGCCGAATTCGATCGTCACGTTGGCCGAGTTGGTGTCGAAGGGCTATCAAACCATCAAGTACTGATCCAGGAGGTCTACGGATGTTCGCACGGAAGTCTACTCTGCTCTCGGCGTCCGTCGGCCTCTTGCTGGCGTCGGTCGTCGCCCCGACGGGACTCGCCAAAGAGTCCGAGCCCGCCTCAATCTCGCTGATCGACATCGCCGACCTCCACGCCCAGTTGGAGTCGCACGACGAGTTCTTCTGGAACAACGACAAAGACGTGACGGCCACGGCGGGCGGGGTCGCCCGCATCGCCACGGCAAGAGGAGCGGGCTAGAGAGTTCCACCACACTCTGATCGCCGCCAACCTGCGAGATGCGAAGTCGAAGAAACCTCCCTACCTCGTCGTCGGTAAGCCCCTTGAGGACGACCGGGAGTACGCGCTCGTCGCCTGCGAGCGGGAAGGCGACGAGCCGGGCAAGCACAGCCGCATCCCGCACGTCAAAGACCCGCAAGTCCTGGGTCTCGACGCCCACGAGGCGGTGACGCGGTACCTCAGCAAGCATTCTCGACCGGCCGCTTCCGAGCGGGGGCGTGTAGTCGCCGAGGTCTGCCCGCCGTCGTCCGCTCTCAGGTCCCCTCACCGGCCGCAGGAAGACCTGGCAGTTCCGGGAAATGATGTTCACGATCCCAATTGCGAAAACCACAAACGAGGCATTCAGCATGAGTCAACGATCCCCATCCTTCTCGAAGCTGCCCGTCATCCTCGCCTGCCTGGCGGGCCTGGTCGCCGGGGCATTCGTCACGAGCGTCTTGAGGTCCACCCCGGCGCGGGCCGCCGACGGTCCCGCCGCCCACGGCAATGCCCCTGCAGGTTTGAAGGCTCCGATCGAGGAGATTCTGCACTGTCCTCTAGCCTTCGCCGGGGTCCACCTGCTGAAGGACCTGCCAGAGCACTCACAAGTGGCCTATCATTACTGCAAGCCTGTTAACGACAACCTGAGCCAGTGCGTCCTTTACGACGGCACCGGCCCCGACGCCAAGCTGATCGGTATCGAGTACCTCGTCAGCGATGCTCTCTATCAGAAGATGCCGCCCGAGGAGAAGCTCTACTGGCACGACCACAATTACGAGGTAGATTCCGGCCTGCTCAAGAGCCTGACGCAGACCGGGGCCGACGAGGAGAAGGCGATGAAGGCCGTCCGCCCCCTATGGGGCAAGGTCTTCCACACCTGGGCGACCGGCAAGTCTTACCCCAGCGGCCCCCCCCGGCTCTTCTGGGCCGTCACCGGTGAGGAGCCTTATGTCCTCTCGTCCGAAGCCAAACTCCCCGCGGAACTGGAGGAGAGGCGGACGAAGCATGAGAAGAAGTGAGCGAGATTGTGGGGTTCCGAGATCTCTCCGAAAGATCGGAATCGTCTCGATGAGCCCCAGTTCCTGGGAGAGTTTTCGGACGTTTGTCGGAAGACCGCTGCGTTATTGAGCCGAGCCCAGGAACTGGTGGGGACGACGTGGCTGTTGACCAGGAAACCGATGACAAGATCCCTGCGCCGGTTTTCTGCTCGAATGTAACTCAGGGGCCATGACCGTCGGCGAGGTCTCGCGACCTATGGCTAAGTAAAAGCCCCGAATCGCCTCGCGGTGCTCCACACCCCGCCTCGCGCGACGCAGTTCCGTTCGGCTACAGGATCAAACTAGAACCTCTCTCTCACGTTACACTCGCACCATCCGCCGCTGCGCCGCACCTTCTCCCGAAAGGAGAAGCGACGGATCAGGCCACCCTCTCACCGGCAGCCCTCTCTCGTTGCCAGGCCGGAGATCATCAATGCCAGCCCCCTCGCACCGTGACGTGGGGGCTGGCGTCGTCAATGGCCGTGGTCGTGCGGATCACCGCCCTGGAAGAGGGGGTTCTTCTCGTCGCCTCGGGCGATGATGTAGGCGATGAGGTCGAGGACCTCCTCTCTCGTGAGCTTGTCGAGGAGGCCCTTCGGCATGATCGAGGTCGCCGACTTCGTCCGCTCGTCGATGTCCGACTTGTCGAGCACCACCGGTTCGGTCTTCGCGAGCGAGTTCTCGACGATTTTCACGCGAGTCGGCGTCTCCTCGAGCACCATCCCGGTGATCGTCTTGCCCGCCTTGGTCGTGAAGACGTGGGTCTGATACTTTTCCTCGACCTTCGCCGACGGTTCGAGGATATTGCGGAGGACCTCGGCGCGGGTGATCTTGGGGTCGAGCTTGGCCAGGTCGGGGCCGAACTGGACGCCGACATCGTTCATCCGGTGGCACGAGACGCAGCTCGACACCTGGAACATCTGCTTACCGTTGCCGAACGAGCGGCCCCGGTCGAGACCCTCGACGGACGACGCGAGATCATCGAACGTCCACTCTTTGCGCGGGCGGTTGTTCTTGAGCAGGTCGTCGAGAATCGGCAGGGGGTGTGCGGCGAGATAGCCCTGGGGGTCAGCGAGATAGGCGTCGAGGTCTTCGACGACGTAGAACGCGCCGTACATCCGTCTCCAGTGGCCTGGATAGGTGCAGACATAAGGATAGACGCCAGGCCGGCTCGGGGCGGTGATGCTGATCCGTTGCGACTCGCGGGGGGCGAGCAGGCGGCTGGCGACGAGAATCTGGTCGGAATCGGGCACGTAGTTCCGTTCGAGGGCACCGGGCTGGGTGGCCGACGACTCGCCGAGCAGGCCGACGCGTTCGAGCGCCCCGGGCTGGGTCACGACGAAGTTGTGCGGCATGATGTCGCTGTTTTCGAAGAGGATCTCGATCGGCCTGCCCGCCTTTGCGGCGATCCGCTCTTTGTCGAAGAGCATCCGGTCCGTCACCGTGCCGAGCCGGATGACGCGGACGCCGAGTTCGCCGAGTTCCTTGCGGACGAGCTTGACGCGATCGATCGGGAGGAGCGAGGCGAGGGAGTCGCCAAGTTGGAGCGCATCGAGCGTAGTCGACGTGGTTCGCTCGCTGGCGGGAAGCTTGCGGATCGACGCGAGTAGGCTCTCGACGAGCGGACCCGCCTCTTCCGGGGGCCAGTAGGCGGCGGGGATGCGGAGCAGGCCACGAATGGCGGCGTTGCGATCGATGCCTTCGCGGACGTACCGGGCGAGGGCCTTGAACGTCTCCGCCTCGTGGCCTCTGATCGAGATTAACGCAGGGATGGCCGCGCGACGGACGACCCCCTCCGGCCCCGTCCCGTTGACTTCAAGTATCGCCTTCGGGTTCGGGGCTGGCTGGTCGACCGCTTGGAAGACCGTGGCTCGTGCCGCGTCGAGCACCTTGACGGTGAAGTGATCGAGCCTCTTCTCGAAGCCCTCGGTACGGTTATAGATGGCGATCGACTCGATGGGAACGTCGGCCCCCAGGTCGACCTCCCACCAGGGGTTCAGGGTGTTCTCCTCGCTATGGGTCTGACCGCCCGCGCCGTAAATCGGGTTCTTATTGCCGTCAATCGCGCGAGTTGCCGGGCCGTTACTGGAGGTATTCTTCTGCGACGCCTTGCCCTGAGAGGCGACATTGCGTCCGTCGCTGATGACCTCGACCTCGGCGAGCGTCAGAGTCCTTTGACCTTGGAGTTCGACGCGGACGAAACGCCCCTCGGTGCCTTTCGTTGATCCCTTCCCGGTCGCGAGCGAGGGCGGCAGTCCGTCGAGCAGCGGGGCGATTCGGGGATAGAGGCTCGCCCGCAGGCTCGGGTCGCGGATCATCGGGATGGCGTCAAGCAGATCGCGGAGCGCGGAGACCGATTTCGAGGCGAGGGTCCAGACCCGATCGACGCCGCTATCGGCCGCGATCAGAGCGAGGTAGCCGACCTGTCGGGTGGTCGGCAGGATTCCGGTCTTCGTCAGCGACTCCAGTTCAGGCCGGATCGTCGTCAGTTCGGCGGGGGTGCGGCCGGTGATCAGGCGGGCGAGGTCGAAGACGACGTTCTCGTCGCGATCCCCCTTCTCTTCATCGAGCCCGTGTATCACCGAGATCAAGACGTGAAGTTCGCTCTTGTTTTCGATCTTCGCAAGGTCAGCGACGGCCTCGCGACGGGCTTCCTCGCGGACCCCCTTGCGGTGGAGGAGTTCGACATCGACGCCCCGGTTTCGCTTCATCTTGAGGAGTTCGTCAGTGCTGAGCCGTCCCAGAAAGAACCGCGCCCCCGCGCCACTCGTAATCGCGACCGAACGCCCCTCGGCGACGGCCTTCCGCCAGTAGGGCTCGAGCGTCCGCATCGTCTCGGATCGGACGTAGTCAAGGGCCTCGTCGGTCGGATGCTCGGCCGAGATCAGGGCGACCTCGACCGCCTCGGGCACGTCGAAGAAGCTCGCCGCGCGAACCGCTTCGAGCCGCACGCGTGGGTAGGAGTCGGTCGCCAGGGTCTTCAAGAGGTCGAGCGCGTCGGGCACGCGATTGCGCCAGTAGCAGAGGACACGCGTGGCCGCCGCTCTTGCGTGAAAGTCCTTCGACTTGAGCATCCGTTTCAGCAGTTCGACGTTCACGACATCGTGATACTGCTGGACCCAGAGGGCTTCCAGCATGCGATGCTCGTAATCGGGGTCGGCTTTGTCGAGACCGGCCACCCAGCTCTGTAGCGCCGCGATGACTTGCCCGCTCTCTCGACCACCCAACTCAACCTTCGCCCGGCCCCTGACCCTGTCTTCGGGGCTTTTCAGCAGTTCGAGCAGCGCCGCGATCGGCTCACCCGCGATCTTGGCGGGCTTCGAGAGTGGACGGCCTTCATAGGTCACGCGATAGACGCGGCCGTGAATCCGGTCACGGCTTGGGTCGCGGAGGTTGTGCTGCATGTGGCCGATAATCGGGTTCTGCCAGTCAAGGAAATAGATCGCCCCGTCCGGCCCGACCTCGATGTCCGACGGCCGGAAATTCGGGTCGAGCGACGATAGGATCGGCCCCAGTTCGGTCCCGCCGAGCGACGAATCCTTGTCGTCGATCTTGTATCGAAGGATACCCTGGAACCCGATCACGTTCGGAATGAGCAGGTTATTCTGGAACTCCTCGGGGAAATGCCGGCTCGTGAGGAACTCGATACTGGAACAAGGACGGGTCCGCTGCGGATAGACGGTCGGAGCACCACCGTGCTTGTTCGGGAAGTCCATATGCCCCGAGAAGACCGTCCCGTGATAGGGGACGGCCCCCGTGCCGTCGACGACGATGTCTTGCCCCCAGCGATCGAAGGCGTGCCCGTGCGGGTTGGCGAAACCGTAGGACGTGTAGATGTCAAACTTCTGCGACTTTGGCTCGTAGCGGAACACCGCCCCGTTGGCCACGCGGACCGGGGGGCCGTAAGAGGTCTCGACCTGGGTATGGTGGAACGTGCCCTCCTGGAAATAGAGGGCACCGCCGGGGTCAAGCTGAAAGCTGTTCGCGGTGTGGTGGGTGTCGGCCGAGTCGAGGCCGCTCAGGACGCGGAGGCGGACGTCGGCGCGGTCGTCGCCGTCGAGGTCTTTGAGGAGCATCAGGTCGGGGGCCTGCGCGACGAGGATGCCGCCGTTGGCGAATTCGAAGCCGGTCGGGCAGTGGAGCTTGTCGGCGAAGACCGTCATCTTGTCGGCCTTGCCGTCGCCGTTTGTGTCTTCCAAGATCAGGATCTTGTCGTTCATCTCCTCCTTGGGCTTCCAGTGCGGATAGGTCGGCCAAACGGCGACCCAGAGCCGTCCCTTGGCGTCGAACGACATCTGCACCGGCTTGGCCAGTTCGGGGAATTCCACCTCCGAGGCGAACAGGTTGACCTTCAGTCCCTTGGCGACCGTCATCTGGCCGATCGCCTCCTCGCCGCCCAGGAAAAGATGCTCGCCGTTCGGCCCGGCCCCCGGCTTGTTCGTCGTCACCGGGATGAACGGGGGCGTATTACCGTCATCAACCTTGAGGTCTCTTCCCCGGGCGACGGCCCAGACCCGCTCGTCGCGATTCGCCGTCATCACGTCGAGGACGTCCATTTCACGCTGGGCAACGACCCGATTCGTCTGACCGCCGACGAAGGCGAGGTCGGCCCGCCCACCGAAGATCGAGAAGCCGTCGACGGTCCGGTAGCGATTGAACCAGGTGAAATTCTTATCGAGTACCGCCAGGCGGATCTTGTCCATGCCCGCGATCGACCGGTTGACGTGGTCGGGGAAGAGGGCCTTATCGATCGCATGGGCGAGCGTGTAGCCGCCGGCCTCGGTGAGGTGAATCCCGTTGATCGTCAGCGGCTGCGGAGCGCCCTGATAGGCGGCCTTCGTCGGCCGGAAGAGATCGACGAAGACGACGCCGTTTGCCTTCGAGACCTCGTTCATCGCGTCGCTGTAGAGTTCGAGCCGTTCATCGGCGGCGGTCGAATCGGGAAGGTCTCGACCGAGCGCGGGCTCCTGGGCGATGGGGGAGAAGATCACCAGCCGAGGCTCGGTCGCGCCGTTGTATTTGTTCGCGAGCGTGTGCTTGATGAACGTGTCGAGGTCGGCCTTGAACTTCGCGAGGCCCGCCTTGCCGGCGAACGACTCGTTGTAGCCGAAGAAGGCGAAGATCACGTCGGCTTTGGTCTTGGAGAGCCACTGGTCGGGGGTGCCGAAGTCTTGCGAGCGGAGCCGGAGGGTCAGCTCGTCGCCCGAGAACCCGAGGTTGCGGAAGACGAGATCGTGGGTCGGGAACCGGCTGACGAGGTGCGCCTCGAGCCAGCCGTCGTGCTGCATCCGGTCGGCCAGGGTGTTGCCGACGATGCTGATGTGGTCACCCGGCTTGAGGGTGAGCACTCGCCCCTCGGCCGCGAGAATGCCGGGAGCCGCAAGGCATGTCCCCAGCAGCGCAAGGGAGGAGATTCGACGAAGTCGGCTCATGGAGTCGTTTCCCGGATCGCTGGAACGGTAGCGAATTTGAGTCGATTACATCCCACCCGATCGTCCGGGTCAAGCCTCGACACCGGCACTTGATCCCTTCCCAACGAGCCGTCGATGGACGATAATGCATCATAATGACGGGGCCATCAACTGCTCCCTCGCCCGCGAATTCGCCCGAAACGGGGTAGCCGTCAAACGCCACCCGCCCGCCCTCCCGCTTCCTCCCCAATGCCCAATGGCAACCCATGCGATATCTCTCGCTTCTCGTCGGATTGATTTCGTTCAGTGTGGCTGGCGACGGCACAGCCCACGCGATCGACGTCGCGCAGGAACGATTTGAGAAACGCATCCGACCGGTCCTGGCCGAGCATTGCATCAAGTGCCACGGGCCCGACAAGCAGTCGTCGGGGCTCCGTCTCGACTCGCGTGAGGCGCTCATCAAGGGGGGCGATACCGAGGGGGCGTCGATCGTCCCCGGCAATCCCGACGCCAGCCCGCTCATCAAGGCAGTCCGCCACCAAGGCGACGTCAAGATGCCCCCGAAGATCAAGCTTGCCGAGCCTTCGGTCGTCGAGCTTGCCGAGTGGGTTAAGGCCGGTGCCCCCTGGCCGAAGGGTGAGGTTATCACCGTTGTCAAGCAACAAGAGGCCGCCAAGGTCCACTGGTCGTTCCAGCCTGTCCGCAAGCAGACTCCTCCCCTCACGACGCCCGGCCAGTCGCCGATCGACGCCTTTCTCGGCGTTGACCTCGCCTCGCACGCCCTGGCCCCCACCCTCCGGGCCGATCGCAAGACCCTGATCCGCCGCGCGACCTTCGACCTCACCGGCCTGCCGCCGACCGTCGACGAGGTCGACGCCTTCCTCGCCGACGCGAGGGCCGATGCTGTCGCCTTCGCCGAGGTCGTCGAGCGGTTGCTCGCCAGCCCGCATTACGGCGAGCGTTGGGGACGCCTCTGGCTCGACGTGGCGCGCTATGCCGATACCAAGGGCTACGTGTTCACCGAAGACAAGAACTATCCCTTCGCCTACACCTATCGCGACTGGGTCGTCGAAGCGCTCAACGAAGACTTGCCCTACGACCAGTTCATCCTCCAGCAACTCGCGGCCGACAAGTTGCCGCACGGCACCGACAACCGCTCGCTCGCGGCCCTGGGCTTCCTCACCGTTGGGCGTCGATTCCTCCAGGACCAGAACGAGATCATCGACGACCGGATCGACGTCGTGACTCGGGGCCTGCTCGGCGTTTCGGTCGCCTGCGCCCGCTGCCACGACCACAAGTTCGACCCGATCCCGACCGAAGATTATTACTCGCTCTATGGCGTCTTCGCCAGTTCCGACGAGCCGAAAGAACTGCCCTTGCTCGCCCCCGCGAGCGGCGAGAAGGACAAGGCGAAGGACGCCAAAGACTATGAACGAAAGATGGCCGAGCGAAGGAAGGCCGTCGAGACATTCCAATCGATGAAGCGGACCGAACTTGACAAGGAGTTGAAGACGCGTGTTTCCCTATATCTCGTCGCGGCCGAAGAACTCGACTTCAACCCGAGGTCGGCGAAGTTCGACGAGGTGGCAAAAGTGGCGACCCTCCGCCCCGAATTGCTCCGCCGCGTGATGACCGGCTGGAAGGCACGTCTGAGCGCCGACGACCCCAGGCTCGCCCCGTGGAAGGCCGTGACCGCCCTGACCCCGGCCGAATATGCCGAGAAGTCCGCCACGGCCATCCGGGGCACCAAGGCCAAGCCCTCCCCTGCCCCAGCGGCGCTAGTGAGGAGCCTCGCCGCCACCCCCCCGGCCTCCCGGCGCGACCTCGCCAAGCGTTATGGCGACATCATGACCCGGGCCTTGAACACGACCGATAAAAATCTGGAAGAGATTCGCGCCTGGCTGAACTCGCCCGAAAGTCCCATCAAGATCGCCGACGCCGACCTCCGTCGCGTCCTGAGCCGACCCGACCGCGACAAGCTCCGCAACCTGGAAAAGAAGGTCGCCGAACTCGACGCCGCCCACCCGGGGGCTCCGGCCCGAGCGATGGTGATGGTCGACAAGCCGCAGCCGGTCGAGCCTCACGTCTTCATCCGTGGCAATGCCGGCCGTCCTGGCAAGCAAGTCCCTCGGCGCTTTCTCAAGGTCATCTCGACGCCCGAGCGCACGCCCTTCAAAGACGGTAGCGGCCGGCTCGAACTCGCCCGCGCGATCGTCAAGGCTGACAACCCGCTCACCTCTCGTGTGATGGTCAACCGGATCTGGACCAACCACTTCGGAGCCGGATTGGTCCGCACCCCTAGCGACTACGGCCTGCGAGGAGACCCGCCGACCAACCCCGCCCTGCTCGACTGGCTCGCCGCGACCTTCGTCGAGAAGGCGTGGTCGATCAAGGCGATGCACCGGATCATCATGTCGTCCGACGCCTATACCCGACGGAGCGACGCCTCCCCCGACGCCCTTCGCCTCGACCCCCAGAACCTCTGGCTAGCGAGGCAGAACCGTCGCCGACTCGACTTCGAATCGATGCGAGACGCCCTACTCACCGTCGCTGGTCAGCTTGACCCCGTGATCGGTGGCAAGTCGTTCCCGCTCGAAAACCAGCCGTTCGGGACGCGTCGGACCCTTTATGGCTATGTCGATCGCTACAACCTCGACCCCGTCTACCGGACGTTCGACTTCCCCAACCCCGACACCTCCAGCCCGCGACGCTCTGCCACAATCGTGCCCCAACAGGCGCTCTATCTGCTGAACAGCCCGTTCGTCTCTGAGCAGGCGAGGCACCTGTCCGGCCGTTCCGAAGTCGCTTCGGGATCGGCCGACGATCGCGTCCGCCACCATTACCGCCTCCTCTTCGGCCGAGACCCCGAGCCCCGCGAGATCCAGGTGGCTCTCCGTTACCTGAACCTACCAACTCGCACGGTTGACGAGGGGCCAAACTCCCCCTGGCAATACGGCTTCGGCGCGGTCGTCGAGACGCCGGGCAAGCCGGTTTCGGTCGAATTCCATCCGTTCCCGCACTGGACAGGCAAGCGCTGGCAGCTTGAAGCCAAGTTCCCTTCGACCAGCGGGAGCTACGCCAGCCTCGCCGCCGACGACGCGCACCCTGGCCCGGATGCCAAGTCGGCCACGGTGATCCGCTGGGTCGCGGCGGCTGACCTTGATGTCGCGATTGGCAGCATCCTCAACCACTCGGCCAAGCAAGGCGATGGCGTCCGCGCCAGGATCGTCTCCAATCGCGCCGGGCTGCTCGGATCGTGGAACGCTCGGGGGGGCAAGGCGATCACCAACATCGACCGCCTCCACGTCCAGAGGGGCGAGGTTATCGACTTCGTCGTCGATTGCCTCACCTCGCCCGACTCCGACAGTTACACATGGGACCCTGGCATCCGCGCCCTCAGTCCGGCGTCAAGCGGCCTCCGCCACTCCTCTTGGAATGCCCGCGTCGACTTCCACGGTCCGGAACCGGCCCCGCTCAATCCGTGGGAGGCCTACGCCCAGGCCCTCCTGCTCTCGAACGAATTCCTCTACGTCGACTGACGAGGATCGATCCAATGTCTCGCAATCACCCCGACACGCCCGAGAGCTTTCTGAGCCGTCGCGAATTGCTCAAGCGCACCGGGATGGGCTTCGGCACGCTCGCCCTCGGTGGCCTGCTCGCCGACGCCGGCCTGGCCGGATCGTCGCTTGCTGCCGACGCCGGATCGTCGTCGCCCCTCGCCCCCAAGGCCCCCCACTTCGCGCCCAAGGCCAAGCGGGTCATTCACCTGTTCATGAACGGCGGCCCGTCGCAGGTTGATACGTTTGACCCCAAGCCCGAACTGACCAAGCAGCACGGCAAGGTCCTCGCCAATAGTCTGCCAACCGAGCGCAAGACGGGCACGGCCTTCAAGTCTCCCTTCTCGTTCAAAAAATACGGCCAGAGCGGGCTGGAGATCAGCGAGTTGTTCTCCCACGTTGGCGAGGTGGCCGACGAACTCTGCGTGATCCGCTCGATGGTCGCCGACGTCCCCAATCATGAGCCATCCTTCATGCTCATGAACTGCGGTGATGCCCGCCAGGCGCGGCCCTGCATGGGATCGTGGGTTCTCTACGGCCTGGGGACCGAGAACCAGAACCTGCCCGGTTTCGTGGTGATGGTGCCCGGGGGCTACCCGACGGCGGAGACCCAGAACTGGCAATCGGCCTTCCTGCCCGGTGCCTATCAGGCGACCTATATCGACCCCTCGCACGAGGAGTTCGAGAAGCTGATCCCGCACATCCGCGACCGCTCGCTTGGCATCAAGGCCCGCCGCGACCAGCTCGACCTGATCCGCGAGTTGAACCGCGACCACCAGGCGCGCCGACCCGGCGAGGCCGACCTCGAAGCCCGCATCCAGTCCTTCGAACTCGCCTACCGGATGCAGTCCGAGGCCGACGACGCCTTCGACGTCTCGAAAGAGCCCGCCCACATCCGCGAGATGTACGGCAAGGGCGTCCACGCCCGCCAGCTCCTGATCGCCCGTCGCCTGCTTGAGCGCGGGGTCCGCTACGTCCAGGCCTGGCACGGACCCGGCCAGCCCTGGGACAGCCACGACGACATCGAAGTCGAGCATAAGAGGCTCGCGGGCGAGACCGATCAGGCGATCGCTGCCCTCATCAAAGACCTCAAACAGCGCGGGATGCTCGACGACACCCTCGTCATCTGGGGAGGCGAGTTCGGCCGCACCCCGACCGTCGAGCTACCGACCCCCGGCTCGAACCAAGGCAAGCAGAACGGCCGCGACCACAACCATTACGGCTTCACGATGTGGCTCGCCGGCGGCGGCGTCAAGCGAGGACACATCCACGGCGCGACCGACGAGTTCGGCTTCAAGGCCGTCGAAAAACCGGTCCACGTCCACGACCTCCACGCCACGATCCTCCACCTCCTCGGCTTCGATCATGAAAAACTTACCTACCGCTACGCGGGGCGAGATTTTCGATTGACCGACGTGCATGGGAAGGTGGTCAGAGAGATCCTGGCGTGAGGTCTGCTTCAGTGCTGAGCTTCGCCGTGCGAGAACGGTTTGACTTTCTGGGCAAAAAGTCTAATACTGGTGATTGAAGAAATAGAGGTCTTCACCATGCCAGATATCGCCGATTCCCTGGGTGCCAGCAAAGCCGCATCGGCGTTATTGGTCCTGTTCATTCCGAGTAGAGATCGATCGGATCAGCCGATTGACCAAGGCTATTGGGTCGAGGAGGCTTTGAAGGCGTTGGGGCTGATGTTCGGCGGGGCGACGGCCTTTCCGCAGGGCAGAGGGATCTGGCGTGACGATGCACAAGGCGGCAAGCTCCTGTTTGATGAGCCGGTCGTTGTCCAGTGTTATACCAGTGAGAATCGGATTGAACAGAAAGTGTCCGAGTTGCGGGATTTTCTCCACCGAATGGGCCGCGAGGCTCGGCAGGGAGCTATCGGGCTCGTCATTGATGGCGACTACCTGGAGATTGGATTCCCGCTGGAGAAATTACCGACGGCTCAGCAACCGAAGGTTAAGAAACGGAGCTAAGAGGACATGGCCAAGAATATCGACAAGATCGCCACAGGTCTCGGCGCGAAGCTTATCGTCCAGGTGCCAGACACCGGGGGGGGGGCGTTCGGAGCAGCCCAGCTCGCCAAGGTGGTGGAATTGATGCAGGCCCGCCTCGTGCCGAGTCAGGGCCTTCGTCCAGGCAGGCCAACCGATCCGAATTGGGTGCAGCATCCCAAGGTGCCGATGAGCAACGCAACCAAGCAACGGCTTGCCCGTTTGGCCGAGCAGAGCAGTACCGCAGGGCGTAAAGTCAGCCCGATGCAGATCGCGGCCCAAATCCTTGAAGCCGCACTCGTCGGTATCCCGGAACGATAATCGCTCTAACCGTTCGCCGGATGGACCCACGGCGCGCGATACGGTCGCGTAAGCAGGGCGTTGGCCTCGTCATCGCCGACGATACGGCCGTGCTGGGAGTCCCAGGTGAGGGTGCGGCCGAGGCCGAGGGCGAGGTTGGCGAGGATGCAGCTCGCGGTCGAGATGTGGCCCTCTTCGATGTCGGCGACGGGCTTGCCGCGCGTGGCGATGGCGGCGAGGAGGTCTCTCATGTGGCCACGGATCGCTGGGGCGACGTGGCGTTCGAGGTCCTTCTCGGTCTTGTCGACAGGGTACTCTTCCAGTTCCATTTTTACGTCGACATGCACCGGCTTGCCGCCGCCCATGGGGATGAAGTCATAGCCGTTGACGCTGAGCTTGAGCGTGCCCTTGTCGCCGTAGATCGTCGCTCCCCAGGGATACTTCGGGTCGGCCGACTCGCCCCAGGTGCGGTGCTGCCAGACGACAGAGAGGTCGCCGAAGTCGAAGCTCGCGGTCTGGGTGTCGGGGATGTTCGCCTTGCTCGCCTTGTCGACGAGAATGCCGCCGATCGAAGAGACCCGCTTCGGCCAGCCGAGGCCGAGTATCCAACGCACCATGTCGAGCATGTGGACGCACATATCTCCGACGATGCCGTTGCTGTACTCGTTGAACGCCCGCCAGCCGCGCGGGTGGACGATCGGGTTGTAAGGCCGCATTGGGGCCGGTCCGGTCCACATCTCGTAGTCAAGATTCTCCGGCGGGGCGACATCGGGCGGGTTGCCTCGTGCCCGCATGTGATAGTAGCAGTAAATCTCGACGTGGCCGATCTTGCCGAGCTTCCCTTCTTTGATGATCCGGTCGCGGGCCTCGATCAGGTGCGGCGTGCTTCGGCGCTGGGTGCCGACCTGGACGACCCTGCCATGCTTCCGCGCGGCGGCGACCATCGCCTTGCCTTCGGACACGTCGATGCTGATCGGTTTCTGAACGTAGACGTCGGCCCCGGCCTCGACGGCCGCGATCATCGGCAAGGCGTGCCAGTGGTCGGGCGTGGCGATCAGGACGAGGTCGAGGTCCTTCTCGGCGAGCATCTTGCGGTAGTCGGAATATGTGCGAGGAGTCTTATGTGAAGCCTGCCGCTCAGCGACGATCTCGGCCGCGCCGGCGAGCATGTTGCGGTCGACGTCGCAGAGCGAGACCACCTCCACCGGCGAGACCTGGATCAGCCGGAGCAGGTCGGCCTTGCCGTACCAGCCGGTGCCGATCAGGCCGACACGCTTCGGCTTGTCGGCCGCCTCGGCAATGTGCGATCCCGCAGCCGAGAGGGCGAGTCCGGCGGCACCCGTGTGAAGAAAATCGCGGCGATTCATGACCCGTCTCCTTGGCGTGATCCGGTCGTTTCGATCGAACATATCAGGCGGGCGGGCCGACCGCGACGGGGTCGTCCGGCCAGGAGGATGAATGTCGGAAATCCATTCCTCACCCGTGATAGGACCGGCCCTCAATTCCGGTGAGGCGCGGTCGTGTGCGGCACTGATGCGATCTCCTCCCTCGCGGGTCGGTCGATGCCTTGCCGCATTGCATAACTGGTCATCCACAGCTACTCAGGCCGTGTCTCCCGCCTGACGGACATCTACGGCTAGGTTGACAGGTTTCGTGTTCGGATTTGTAACATATGAGCATTAGACGACAATAACATGATGCGGCGTCAGTCACGCATTCTTTGAGCAATTTGTGACTGACAACGGATTGATTTATTAAATCCGGCAATTTGGACACCTCTCGCCGATCTCCACCAGCTTTCACGCGACTTGACGTGATCGTTGTCCCGTATGACTTTGCGCCTCGCTCCTATCCACCGGCGCTGCCGGTTCGGCACTCTTCACCTTGGCCGGAGTCCATGCCCGCCAGATCCGGTCCAGCGTCAACACCACGAATCGCACCAGGGTCTTTCGACGCCGCCACTTGTATCGCACCTTCTCCAGAAAACGGACCATCCGGTTCGTCCGCTCCACATGGTTGTTGGTTCGCACGCGTCGGCTCAATGGGTTCTTCAGGTAGGCCATCCGTTTGACGAACTTCTCGTCCCGCAGTTGCTCCATCGCCTTGGCCAGTTCCGGCACGGCCAGGAACGTCGGGTCGCGAACGACTGCGGATCGGCGGCAACCCGCCTGGTGGAGGTCCTTGGGGGTGTCGAACAGCCAGTAGATCCGGTCGGCGAACCGGCGCAACGTCGCCAGTTCCGGCAGGTGTTCCAGCATCTGTTGCAGGTCGTCACGCTCGCTCTCGATGAGGTTCTCCCGACGCTTCACAATCAGGTAGCGATGACTGAAGACGAAGGACGCTTTCTCCTTGACCGTCATGCCCCGGCGGGCGGCAGCGGCCTTGGACTTGGCCCCTTTGCGGCCCCGCTTCTTCTTGCGGCCGGCCTTGCCGCGGCGCCCCATCGCCGTCCGCATCCGCCGCACCGCGTCGAGGATCAGCGCGTTGACGTCCTTGATGACGTGGAAGACGCACAGCTGGTGGTCCGACTCGGGCCACAATTCCGCCAACACGGCGGGGTAGAGGTTCGAGCCGTTGGTGACCACGACCTCGGGCTCCAGCCCCCAGGTCTTAAGGTTCTTGAGAAACCGCAGCATGTGGGCCTGATCGTTGGCGGCGACCAGGGCGAAGGCGGCCGGCAGGTCCGAGAGCGGGTCGGTGGCCAGGAGCAGGGTGAAGCGGCCCATGTCGAGTCCCGCGGCGAAGTCGCGGAGCAGGTCGTAGACGAACCCCGTGGAGAGGTCGAGGAGGAACTCCCGTCGGAGCGACTGGAGGACCCGTTCGATGCTCATGCCGTCGTCGAGGATGCGTTCGAGTACCAGGTCCCGGACCTTGTTGTCGTACTTGGCCTTGGAGAGGACGCCCTCGGGTGTGTTGCGAAAGGTAGTGGAACAGTCGCATCGGGCGGCGGACTCGCCGTAGGTGATCTCCAGGTAGGCGACGGCCTTGTAGGCGACGGTCCGGACTTTCCGGGTCATGGTCCGCTTGCGTCGGCCTCGCTTGCCGCACTTGGGGCAGGGGGGCCTTCCTGGGTGCGCAGTGGACCGGTATAACGATCGGGGTGGGTGCTTCGGTGCCCATGGCCTGCATCTCCGGTGTTGAGGTCGGTAAGTACCCTCATTCACCGCGATGCAGGCCCTATCTTTCACGAGCAAAACAACTTGCAGCCCACGCTCGGATGGTGGAGTTCGGCGAGAAGTGTCCTTTTATCAAGCCGAGAATATCGCTCTAGCCAGATACGGGCAATACGGAAAAACGACAGGACGATTGGCCATTAAGTTGGCTGAATTCAACACCTCTTGTTGCAACATGACAAGCAACTACGTAAACCAATCTTGACGACATCGCACACTGAAAAACTTGTCCAAATTTCATGTGCACCTGCTAATTTATAATCGCATATCCGACGGCGCGGCGGTCGTTCGCCAGGGCAACTGTTGAGGGAGGAGCGAACGAAATCGCTCAACCTCAGCGTTCATGAACTCCCCGGCATACGTTCCGGCGAAAAACCGAGGTAAGGCATCGTCGTGAAACCGCGCCCACGACTCCTCTTCGTGGCCGGGGTGGATGGGGTAGAAGAGGGCACCATTCGAATCAGCCGCCTTCAGATCTCCGAGGGCGTCTCCGACCATCAGGATCTTGTCGTTGTCGTATTGATGGGCGGCGGCGAGGGCGAGGTGCTCGGTCTTGCTACCCATTTCTTGGCCGGCGATCAGGGCGACGTGTGCCGAGAGGCCATGCTCCTTCCACTCGCGGCGGACGGCCTCGCCGGGGGTGGCCGAGCAGACCATCACGTCGGCTCGGTCGTCCATCGCGATCAGCGACTCGCGGACGAGCGGGAAGGGGGGGACGTTGTGGACCAACTCGGCGATCGAGCGGTTAACGGCCTCGCTCCACTGGAGAGTGACGACGAGGTCGGGGTCGTCGGTCGCGTTGACCTCGGCCTGGAGGGTCGGGTTGCCGAGCATTGTCTCGCGAGCGATCCACGCCCGCAGGCCCGGCACGGCTGGCGGGCGGAAGCCACGTCGGGCGATTTCGGGGCGGTCGGCGAGCATGTCGAACGTCAGGATCAGTCCGGGGAACCGGTTCACGCCTCTCCAATAGGAGTAGAGGTTGACGAACTCGGCCACCTCGCGGGCGTACTTCGAGATCGCGGCAAGGTCGAAGAACTTGATGATGTTGGGGATGAAGCATTCTTTGTGCTTCACCTCCATCGTGTCGAAAGCGCAGCCGTCGCTGTCGATGCCGATGAAGAAGTCTTTCGTTTTGCGGAAGCCGCTCAAGGGAGCCTGGGGATCGTCGCTGGGGGCCGACATGGACGGCAATCCTTTCGATCAATCGGGCGTCGTTCTCGAACGGATCGTAGTCGGCCGCCGGACGGTTGTCCAGTGATCGAGAAAAGCCGGCTGACCTCGTCCGACCCGGCCTGCGCTCACGGCCCGAATATCAGCGATTTTTCGACGTCGAGCCCGCCTCCGCGCGGTTTCACGGGACGAGCCTCGCGCGAATTACGATGATGCCTTTGAACGTTGTGCTGACGTTGCGACCGTCGCCGCATCCTCAACGTTCACGGCTGAGGCACCATAGGGGAGGCCATCGGCATGCATCCGGGAGGGATGACGATTGGCGACGCCCTCGCGGGCCGAAAGTTGTGGCTCGCCGCGATCGGCGTCGGGGGGTTTGGGGTCGGAGAAATGTTCTCGCGAAGGGTCCCGATCGCTCTGGGTTGCTTGATGTTGACGTTGGTCCTGTTTCGTCTGGCACGGATGGCTTCCTGACGTGGTGTCTCCTCGTAAATCTTGTGTTTGGAGTGAAGATAGTGAAATCGTTCAAAGATTGGCTCTTGGTGGGGATGGGTCTGGCCGTCGTTAGCCTCGCGACTTATGTCGTGATCGACCTGCGATCCGGCACGAAGACGCAGGAGACTACGGTCGACGGCGCGGCGCTGGGGCGGGCCTATGCCCCGGCCGTCGTCTCGACGCTCTCGGACGCCTGGAGCGCGGCGGCCGATGCCCTGGCTCAGGGCAAGACGGTCTCCGGGGCACAGGCGGTCCTCCAGGACACGTGGAAGGCGAACCGGGTCTCGGCCTTCACGGCGAAGGTGGCCCCCGGCTTCACGAAGGTGATGGCCGAGGCGACCGAGCCTAAAGACCCCACACAGCGGGCCGAGGTTGTCGCGCTCTGGCGAGGCTTCGCACGCGGCCTGAAGGGAGGTCGCTGATGGACATCACTCAGCTCGGTGGGTGGTTCCACTCGCCCGACGAGGTCGCCAAGCACCTCGCGACCCTCGCCCG
The DNA here is from genome assembly GCA_025356435.1 of Isosphaeraceae bacterium. Lineage (GTDB taxonomy): Bacteria > Planctomycetota > Planctomycetia > Isosphaerales > Isosphaeraceae > CAMFLR01. The sequence goes on from JANXSY010000105.1 coordinate 53,940, forward strand.
TCCGACATTTGCGCTCGCCGCGCCGATGCTCGCCGGGGCGGGGGAAGGCAAGACAGTGCTTCTGTACAAAGCCTTCAAGGATGTCAACAACGGCACGTACATCGACTACCCGGCGCAGCAGATCGGCGACTGCGTGAGCCACGGATTCGGCCACGGCGTCGACCTGCTCGAGGCGATCCAGATCGCGCTCGGCCACAAGCCCGAGTCGTTCAAGCAGACCGCGACCGAGGCCGTCTATGGCATGGCCCGCGTCGACATCGGCGGTGGACAGCTCGGCCGATCCGACGGCGCGGTCGGTGCCTGGGCAGCGAAGGCGGTGAGCACGATCGGCACCGTCTCGCGAGAGGTTGTCGGCCCCTACGACGGCGACCGAGCCAAGCAGTGGGGCGAGGCCGGAGTGCCCGCTGAAATCAAGGCCAAGGCCGGCGACCATAAAGTCAAAACCGTGGCCCTCGTCTCGACCTACGCCGAACTCGAAGACGCGATCGCGAACGGCTATCCGGTCCCCGTCTGCTCGAATCAAGGGTTCACTATGACCCGCGATCCGCAGGGGTTCTGCACGCCGCGCGGCCAGTGGGGCCACTGCATGCTGATCGTGGGCATCCGCAACGACGAACGCCCCGGCGCATGCATCTTTCAGAGCTGGGGGGCCAACCAACCGGCCGGTCCCCTCTCGCTCGACCAGCCGTCCAACTCGTTCTGGGTCGACCGCGACACCGTGGCCCAGATGCTCGCGATGCAAGACTCGTGGGCGTTGTCCTCGTTCGAGGGCTACCCCGGCCAGCCCTTGCCATCGCACTGGGGATACGCGGAATTCGCCTGATCGAAGTCTCGAATGGATCTGTCTTCCAAAAGTCTTCTCAATTTCACCTGGAAACCCATCTTATGTTCAACCTCTTGAAGAAGTTCTTCGCCGCCGTCGCCGACACCAAGAAGGGCATCCTCATCCCCGAGGAACTCCTGCGATCGATCCTCACCTCGCTCGGCTCGGGGAGCATGATCAGCCTGGCGCTGACGGTCTTCCAGTCGCTTCTGACGAACGCGGGCGTGATCTTCCCGAACCCGCTTGTGGGTGGAGTCGTCACCGTGGTTCTGACTCTCGTGATCGACCTGATCCGTCGCCTTAACCAGGGTCCCACCCCGCCGACCCCTGTGAAGCCGGCCGCTTGAGTCGGGTCGGTTCGATTTTCAGATGACAACAAACGAGGGACGGCCCGACGCCGTCCCTCGTTTGCTGCGCTCGGGACAACACGTTCCGGGACAAATCCTACCAACAGCCGCGAAGCCGATGTTGTAAGGATCACTGGCACGCCGTGGTCAAGAAGTGCGACGATATCGTCGATAACGAGTGTTCCGCAAACCGTCCAATCGCTATTTTGTTCGGATCGCCCCTGTTTATTATGGCAAATTGAGCAGATCGGAGGCGACTGCGTGGCCTTCTCAGACATTCACAGATTTCCAAAGTTGTAAGCGTTCTGACCCGGACCGTCTGACATATCGAGCCGGCGCTTTCGGTCAAAGTGTGGGGCCGTCTGTCCGAGTTAACAGTGTACGTTCGCACTTTTGGGACTTCGCCAACCAGAGCCTTGATGAATAAAATCGCGGAGGCTGCAGGCTCGATCGATCGGAGTAAAAATGCCCCGATCCGAAAAAAGCGAGCGTCACAAGTGGCAAGTCGTTGGCTAAATCCATTTATTCGGGGATAATGCGACGCCGCCTGTCGCGGACATTTCGATGACGAAACGAGGATTTCATGAAGAATTCAATCGCCGGTCCTCGGCTCGCCGACGGGAGGGAGAACCAGCGGATGGCGTCCTTGGAAAAGTCGAAATCGAGCGAGGTGCCGCACGATTTACTGCCGGTGATCCGCAACTCGGGCGTGCTCTCTGACCGCCAGTTCAATGACGTCAAGGCGAAGGTGCTCGCTGGCGACTATCCCACCGACTCGAAAGCCCTCGCGGAACGCCTGATCCGCGAGAAGATCATTACCGAATATCAAGCCCGGCGGCTCCTCGCCAACAAGCCGAACGGGATGATTCTCGGCAAGTACGTGATCCTCGACCGAATCGGGTCGGGGTCGATGGGCCGGGTCTACAAGGCCCAGCATCAGCTCATGGGACGGATTGTCGCTCTCAAGATTATTGCGCCAGAGATCGTTTCGAACGAACGCGCGGTAGCGCGATTTTACCGGGAAATGAGGCTCGTCGGTCGGCTCGACCACCCTAACGTCGTTCGTGCCTTCGACGCCGACTCGTCGAGCAACATCCTCTATATCGTCATGGAATACGTCTCCGGCCCGAGTCTGGCGCAGATGCTCAAGAATGGGGCCTTGCCGCCCGCTGACGTGGTTGGCTATGCGGCGCAGGCGGCCCTCGGTCTCGCCCACGCCCACGAACAAGGGATCGTCCATCGCGACGTGAAGCCCTCGAATCTGCTTGTCACCGACGACAAGCTCGTCAAGGTGCTCGACCTCGGCCTCGGCGTCCTAATGGAGGCCGACAACCACGCGACTTTCGCGACCGCCGACGGCATCGCGGTCGGCACTGTGGATTACATGTCGCCTGAACAGGCCTGCGGCAAGGACGTTGACGGTCGGAGTGACCTCTACTCGCTCGGCTGCTCGATGTATCACCTGATCACCGGCCGGCACGCCTTCCCCGGCGATAATCCAATCGAACGGCTGGGCAGGCGGATCAACGGCCGCCCAGTCCCGATCACCGACCTACGCCCTGACCTCCCGCCGAGCCTCGTCGCCGTCCTCGACAAACTCATGGCGAACAAGCCGCAAGACCGCTATCAGACCGGCATCGAAGCGGCCGAGGCGCTGACGGCCCTCATCCGATCCAGGAAGCCCGCCGCTGTCGCGACGGCCAAGCCCGATCCTGTCGCCGCAACAGCCCCGCCGCTCCCCCCGGAGATCATCCGGGTCGAGCCGACCTACCCCGGCTGGTTCCGCCCGATGGCGAAGCTTGCTGAGCAGAAAGCCGGTGTCGCGGTCGCCGCGATCATCGGGGCTCTCGCCGCGTTTGCCGGAATCGGGTTCGCGATCGGACGGCTGATCCGCTGAACGCTCCGGCCAGCTGGTTCGGAGCAAAGGTTAAATCTCGATCGGCAAGACGTCGATGGCGTCGTCGCCATCGTCCTTGACCGGGTATTTCGACCGAATCGTTCTCACGATACGCTTGGCTTCAAATTCCGTTAATCCCAGGCCAAAACGATAAATTTCGCGATCGTGATCGAAAGCGATGAGGCGGACCCGGTCTCTTTTATGTAGTAGAGCATCGAGAACGTCAATCGGCCTCAAATTCCTAACTTGGTCAAGATCGAAAGTCTGATCGGATCGAATCCCTGCGACTTCCGAGCGTAACTTCAACGCTTTGATGACGTCGGAGTTCTCGACTCTGTTTCCACCAGAAAAGAAGCATAGCAAGCAAAAGAGCAAGATGGCGAAGGCAACCGCGACTCCGCAGCCAGATAGACAGGCTTCATCGTCAGACGGCGGTATGGTCACACGAAACCCACCGAGCTCGTCGTCGGTTACGATCGACCGGATCGGTGGAAGCTTGGAATCGGCCATGAGGCTATTCCGGAAAACGCAGGTGGACCGAAGCCCACCCGACGGAACAGAACCGATTAATGATTGGCGTGGGCGTGCGCCTTCGGCGTTGCCGGTTCGGGGACGGGGACGACCTTGGCGAAGATTTGTTTGAGGGCTTCAGCCAGAGTCGGATAGGCGAAATGATAGCCGAGGGACTGAGCTTTGGTCGGTAGGACTCGCTGGCCCTTCGTCACGACTTCGGCAACCTCTCCCAGCAAAAGCCGCAGCAACACATCGGGCGGGCCGATCGGGAGCATCGGTCGCCAGAGGGTCTTGGCCAGAGTTCGGGAGAATTCGACGTTCTGGACCGGATTTGGTGCCGTGCCGTTGATCGGACCCGAGGCGGCCGGGTTGTCGAGCGCGGCGAGGAAGATTCCGGCGATGTCGTCGATGTGAATCCAACTCATCCACTGCTTGCCCTTCGCGGGCAGGAACGGATGGTGGCCGCTGCCGACCGGGGCCGCGCCTCCAGGAATTTTGAAAATCGGCGTCATCACGCCAAGCGCCCCTTGACCCTTCGCGAGCACGACGCCGGTGCGAATCAATGCGACCCGCACGCCCAGGGCCTCGGCCGGGTGGGCGGCGTCTTCCCACTCGCGACAGGTCTTGGCCATGAAGTCAGTGCCCGAGGGACTCTGCTCGGTTAATTCCTCGTCGTCGTGCGGACCGTAGAAGCCGATCGCGGAGGCCTGGACGAGAACCTTCGGCTTGACTGAGGCCGAGGCGATCGCCCGAACGATCTGTTCGGTGCTGAGGACCCGGCTGTCGCGAATCTTGTGCTTGACCGAGTCATTCCACCGTTCGGCAAAGAGGTTATGGCCCGCGAGATTGATGACGGCGTCAGCACCGTCGATCTCGTGTTCCCAATCACCCGATGTCGTCGGATCTCCCTGGACGACTCGAAGCGATCTCATCGAGCGATCTCGCCGCGTCTCGTCGGCCTTCCTCGAAAGGATGACGGGTTCGTCGCCCCTCGCCGCAAGACGATGGGCGATGTTGCGCCCGATCAGGCCCGTGCCACCGGTCAAGAAAACTCGCATCGACATCACCTTATTTCGGAACGATTTCGCGTCGCTTGTGACACATTTTGTAGCAGTTAGCCCCCGGTCGTCAAGCGGCAGCCGATCGGCGCGATTTCCGCGAGGCCATGCTGTTGATACTGGAGATTGTCTCGTGTCCCGGTCCATCAAAATTCGAGCCTTCCCTCTCCATTTTCGAAGAGAAAAAGTCATTTAAATCATTTATTTAGAACGGGTTAGGTCGCTTCGATTCGGACTTCCGAGGCCACATTAGAGTGACATTGCACGCGGATTAGATGTCGCCCCTGGGGGCTCGAATCGGCTCATGGGCCGCGTCTTTCCGGGGCTTGAGCACCGGGCTACATGATTCCGCCACTTCGAGGTTAAAAACGAGATCCGTACTTGGTCTGAGAGAAATATCACAATTGTGAGCGACAACCGATTTTGCGATTGCCGCCCTAAAAGTCAGGCAAGCAAGCAAATTCTTGTGAAGTGGACGGGCAGGCGATTGGACGACTGCCAAGGCGGTGTTATTCTAGTTGAGTCCTCGGGGGGGCGGGCGATCGGCCGGCCTCCCCGGTCACGCCTCCTGGCCTCGGGGTCCATTGACGGCCAGGTCCGGCAGCCGACCGAGCCCGCCCATTGCCGGGGCCGCTTGCCATTTGGAGTTTGTCTCCACCATGAATCCGAGCGTTCGCAACCTGTTGGACTTGCACAGGCTCCACGCTTTCGACCGCGAGAATCCGCTGATCCTGGTCAACGGCCTAGCCGAGCAGTCGGTCTCGTGGTTCGCTAATCGACGGTCGTGGTCTCGCCATTTCGACGTCAAGATCCCTGAACTGCTTGTCTATGACGGAGCCTCGCTCCATCGCCATATCGACGCCGGCGGCGAAGTCTCGATCGACTACCTGACCGAGCGGCTCGCCGCCTATCTCAACGAGTTCGTCCAGCGCCCGCCTTATAACCTCGTCGGGTCGAGCCTTGGCGGCCAGATCATCGCCACGTTCGCCGTCCGCTATCCCGAACTCGTCTCGAAACTCGTCTTCATCTGCCCGTCGGGCTTCTACGGCGACGAAAACCTGCCGATGATGGAAGGGGTCAGGCGAAGCCAGTATGACACGTTGGTGAAGTCGGTCTTCCACCGACGCCAGTTTGCCTCTGAGGAACTAGTCAACGTCATCGCCAAGAAGTTCCAGAACCGCGAGTGGAAGAAGGGCGTACTGCGAACCCTCCGGGGGACACTCGGGCACTCGGTCGCCGACCTTCTCGACAAGATTCCCCACCCCTCACTGACGATCTGGGGCACTGAAGACAAGGTCATCGCCGACGTCGCGGGCTCGGTCCGCGCGGCGGAACGGATCTTAAAGGTCAGGCAGGTCGTAATCCCGAAATGCGGGCACGCGCCCCAAATCGAGAAGTCGCATCTCGTCAACCAGCTCGTCACGCGATTCCTCCGCGACGGCCTCAAGACGATCCCGCCGCAGCTCGATCCCGGTCGCTACCTCGCCAAGGAAGGGAATCCGAGCCGTCCTCCCTCCGTCGCGGCCGCCGTCCGGCCCTGATCAACGACTCAGCACGAAGACGCGGCCGGCCCGTTCAACGTGTCGGCCGCGTCAGCCTCTTTCGCGAGCTACGATGAACGACTCCCTGCTCTTCTTCAAAAAATTCTTTCGGCACGGCACCAAGATCGCCAGCATCGCCCCGAGCAGCCCCTGGCTCTCGCGGGCGACGGTTCGGAACGTCGACTGGGCAAACGCCAAGGTCGTCGTCGAGCTTGGCGCCGGGACCGGGCCGATCACCAAGGTGATCGCCGAGAAGGTCAGGCCCGAGACGCGCGTGATCGTCCTCGAGCGCGACCCCGACTTCTGCGTGCTGCTCAAGGAACGTTACAGCCCGATCCCCAATTTCGAAGTGATCGAGGGAGACGTGCGCGACCTCGCGACCATGCTCCGCGATCGCGGGATTAGCCAGGTCGATTACATCGTCTCTGGCCTGCCGATCCCTTCGTTCCCTAAAGACCTCCAACGCGACTTCTTCGCCGTGGTGCGAGACATTCTCGCGCCAACCGGAGAGTTCAGCCAGATCACAGAGCTGGCTCTGGTCTATAAAGGTCTCTACAAGAAATATTTTGACCAAGTGAAGTTTGTCTTCGAGCCCAGGAACTTCCCCCCGGCGGGGGCCTATCACTGCAAGGGCATCAAGGTTCCCGGTTGAGGCCCCCGATGAGCCCTCTCTCACCCCTGACGCTCCTCGCAGGCACCTCCCCGATCCGTTCCGCGGTAAATGCGGGGTTTCACGCCTACGCCCGCCGCCGAACGCGGTCGCTGGCTCAGGCTGATCCGGTTGAGGTTCAGCGACGAACTTTGCTTGATCTCCTCAAGCGGGCGACCGAGACCCGCTTCGGCCGAGATCATGGTTTCGCCTCAATTGCGACCGTCGAGCAGTTCCAGGCGGCCGTGCCGATTCGGACGTATGAAGACCTCTGGAACGCCTATCTCAAGGATCATTATCCGACCTTCGATGACCTGACCTGGCCCGGCCGCATCCCCTATTTCGCTCTCACAAGCGGCACGACCCAGGGGGCGACGAAGTATATCCCGGTGACTCGGGAGATGATCGCGTCGAATACCAAGGCCGGGAAGACGCTGGTCGCCTTCCACATGAAAGCGCGGCCGACATCTCGGCTCTTTCACGGCCGGCTCTTCTTCCTGGGAGGCTCGGCCGATCTCGAGCGCCCCGCCCCCGGCGTCCGGCAAGGAGACCTCTCCGGCATCGCCGCTGAGGAGTTGAATGGTCTGCTGCGGCCTTATACCTTTCCGCCGCTCGACGTCGCGCTTGAGTCCAATTGGGACAAGAAACTGGCCCTGCTCGCCGAGCGGAGTCTGAACGAACGGATCACGATGGTCGCGGGTGTGCCGAGCTGGCTGCTCGCGTTATTCCAGAGGCTGTTCGACTTGAGCGGCAAGTCGACCATCGCCGAGGTCTGGCCCGACCTCGAAGTCGTCTCGCACGGCGGCGTCAAGTTCGACCCGTATCGCCACGCCTTTGAAGAGGTGCTCGGTAGCAAGTCGATCCGCTTCCAGGAAACGTATCCTTGCTCCGAAGGCTTCATCGCCTTTGGAGACCCCGATACCGACCTTCTCCGGCTGCTCTTCGACCACGGCATCTTCTACGAGTTCATCCGGGCCGACGAGGTCGGCACCCCCAGCCCGACCCGATACTGGCTGGGGGACGTCCAAGTCGGCGTAAATTACGCGATTATCGTTTCGACATGTGCGGGTATGTGGTCGCACTTAATTGGAGACACGGTCCGGTTCGAGTCGCTCTCGCCGCCGCTCCTCAGCTTCACAGGTCGGACGAAGTACACCCTCTCGGCGTTCGGCGAGCACCTCATCAGCGAGGAGGTCGAGGCGGCGATCGCGACGGCCTCTGAGGAGACCAACGCCTCGGTGCGTGACTGGCACGTTGGCCCGGTCTTTCAGGGACCGCTTGGCTATCACCGATTCGTGATCGAGTTCCTCAAGCCGCCGAACGACATCGTCGTCTTCCGAGCGGCGCTCGATGCCGAGCTGATCCGCCGCAACGCCGACTATCAGGCCCACCGCGCCGAAGGAGTTGGGCTGCCGCTGCCCGCGATGGTCGTGCTCAAAAGCGGCGGCTTTGACACCTGGATGCGGGCCAAAGGCAAGCTCGGCGGCCAGCACAAAGTCCCCCGGATGGACAACACCGGGACGCTCACCGCTGCGATGGTGTCACTACTCCGCGACTCGGGGCAGGTCGAACGAGAGATCACGCCGGGTTGACGGCCATTGGTTGAGTGGTTCTATTCAAGAATAACGTTTCATGGATTCAGATCTCCGAAAATGGTCGCGTGTCGACACCGGATTGATGTTGGGCATTGGTGTCGTGGCGTTAGGCCTTCGCGTTCTGTGTGCTTGGGAATATTCGAGCCACTCGATCGGTCGGATGCTTTGGGTCGACGAAGGGGCTTATTGGACGCGGGCGATGGATGTCCGAGCCGGTCATCTGATGCCAGGTCGGCCCTTCTATCAAGATCCGCTATTCCCTTACGCACTGGCACTTCTTATGAAGATCGTCGGGCCCGGGATCGCGGCGCTCCGGATTAGCCTGGCTTGCCTTGGTGCGCTCACGCCGATGATCGTCTATTACGCGGGTCGACGCGGCTTGGGGAGGGCAGAGGGGCTGCTCGCGGGGCTGGCATTGGCGGTTTATGGTCCGCTAGTCTTCACCGACGGGCTGCTTGAGAAGGAGGGGCTTGGCGCTCTCGTCGCGGCGCTCGCCCTCGCGGCGGTATCCCGTTCGGTCGAACCGGGGCGTGGGCTCAACCCGACATGGCTCGCGGTGGGAGGGTGGTGGTGCGGGCTGCTCTCCACCCTGCGAGCCAACGCGATGGTGCTCGGCCTGATCGGCCCGGCGTGGGCGGCAATGGTCGGCCCCAAGCCCCGTCGGCTCCGACGCCGAATCCTCTCGGCCCTCGCCTTCTGCGCGGGCTTTCTCGTGGTGATCTCGCCGGTGGCGATGACGAACGCGCTCGTTGGGCGACCTCCCGAATTCCTGCTTACTACATGGCAATCGGGAGCGAACTTCTATATAGGCAACGGCCCGGGCGCGACAGGAACTTACTGGGCCCCGGACTTTGTCGAGGCCAACCCCGCGCGTGAGGCCGACGACTTCGCCGACGAGGCCCGGCGGCGTTCGGGCCGACCGCTCACGCCCGGCGAGGTCTCTCGGTTCTGGTTCCGCGAAGGTCTCCGCCGCTGGCGAGACGCGCCGATCGCTTCGATGGGGCTGCTAGTCCACAAGGTAAGACTGGTGCTCAACGATTTTGAGATCCCCGATAACCAGGACATTGCCTTCGTGAAGGCAGTCGCCGCGCCTCACATTGGGTGGGGATTTCTTAGCTTCGGGTGGCTCTCACCTTGGGCGGCCCTCGGCTTGGCCTCGCGGAATCGGACGCCGTTCTGGTGGTTTCTTGTCATAACGACCATCGCGGGCCTTGCGACGACGGCTACTTTCTTCGTGGTCGCGCGATATCGAATTCCTTGGACCCCTGGGCTAGCCCTCCTCGCCTCCGCGGGGGCCGTCGACTGCGCACGGATGCTTCGCAGAGGGCGAGGGTGGACGATCGCGGGTCGTGCCCTTCTGCTCGCCCTGCCAGCGGGCTTCCTGGCGTGGCATCCCGTTCCCGACCCGTCCCCCGATCGGTGGGGTCACGCGGAGATCGTGCTGGGGATGGCAGAACTAGGGGAAGGGAACCTCGACGCCGCGATCGACGCCCTCGACGATGCGCGTGCCTTCGGAGCAGGGGCGGCCAATCGAGTGGGGGAGATCACGCGATCGGGGCCCGTGCATGATCGGCTGGCATCGGAGGTCGGCTCGCGACTCCGGATGAAATTTGGAGACCAATTTGACACCCGGCTCGACCATGCCCGGTGGCTACGTCAGATCCCCGAAGGTCGTGCCGAGAGCCGCCGGCTCATCGACCGAGCCCTGGCCGAGGACGACGACGACAGGAGGGCTCGCCGCGAGTCGGGGGCGTGGTGGCTGGGAGAGACGGACAATCCCGATTGGCGACGTCGGGCATCGGCCGACCTCGCCCGCTCCGCCGCCTCGCCCGGACCGGACCTCTCCGGCTCGATCCTCCTGGCGATCGTGACTCATGATCGTCGCGTTATATCACACTTCGGCCGCGAGATCCAAAAGCGTTATCGAATAAGAATGCGTGCCGCAGAGTTTATTCTGAAGCATTGAAGCTTGACGAAATATTTTCCGCCTACTTGAAACCTTTACAGTTAGGGATAAGAATAATTTTTGCAAATTTTCGACGCGATGATGTGTCCCACCAATCTTCTCGTCCGTGATCTCATGCTCTCTTAGACACACTTCATTGTTGAGGTGCGTATGCGCATCGATACCTTCTGCCAACTTCCAGGAGTTATGATGAAACGTCGAGGTTTTACGTTAATCGAGTTGCTCGTCGTGATCGCGATCATCGCGGTCCTAATCGCCCTCCTCTTGCCCGCCGTGCAGGCCGCGCGGGAGGCAGCCCGTAGGTCGCAGTGCGTCAATAATCTCAAGCAAGTCGGGCTCGCGATGTTCAACTATCACGACGTCCAGGGGACGTTCCCGGCAGGGCGGCCCGGCAACGCCTACAACCTTGTCGGCGGCGATTACAACGCGATGAGCGGTTTCGTCTCGATGCTCGCGGGTCTTGAACAGACTAACCTGTACAACGCATGGAATTTCAGCGTGGTCTTCGGCGCTACCACGGCAGGTGCCGCGCCCTACACGCAGACCGCAGCCCCGCTGCTGAACACAACCGTCGCGGGGACCAAGATCTCCGTCTTCCTCTGTCCGAGCGACGTCTCCGGTCCTCTGATTGACCTAAGCGGTACGGGTCGGAATGACATTCCTAAGGTTCCCGGGCTGGCGATGGGTAGCTATGCGATGTGTGCCGGTTCGGTCGGCCCTCCGAACAATCAGGCGAACAAGAACGCGAATACGGGTATGTTCCACTATAACGTCAATGGTCCGGTCGGTGTCCGGAACATCCTCGACGGCACGAGCAACACGCTCGCCGTTGGCGAGACGGTCTTCAATGACGGCGTGTTCCCCGTTGGTACCAACAACGCACAAAACGGCTTCTTCAACGCTTGGTCGGTCAACCTGCGGTGGTCCTCTACGTTCCGCACGACCGTCAACCCCCCGAATACGTTCCCCCAGAGAGGTCTCACCGACGGCGTAACCAACGGAGCGTTCGGCAGCAGCCATTCGGGCGGGGTCAACTTCCTCTTCGCCGACGGCTCGGTACGCTTCCTCAAGAATTCGGTCAGCCTGCCTGTCTATCAGGCCCTTTCGACAATCGCTAACGGTGAGGTTATCAGCAGTGATTCCTACTGATTGCGAGGCTTACGCTCGGGATCATCGCTCCGAAACCGGGCGCTTCCCGAAAAGTCGCGTGCGGCACGGCGTGGTGGCTTGCACGATGGCTCTCGTTGCATCAATACTCTTTGATGTGTCGGGATGCGGCGGTGACGACCCCGAGGCCGCCTTGGTTATGAAGGCCGGTGGGACCGTTAATTATAAGGGTCAACCGCTTGAACAGGGGACGATTCAGTTCATCCCCGATAAAGGCCGTCCGGCCGCGGGTACGATCGCGAACGGTAAGTTCACGCTGACGACATACAAAGAGGGCGACGGTGCCATCCCCGGGAAACACGGCATCTCGATCGTCTCTACAAAAGTGGCTGCCGCGAAGAAGAAGGGGGGCGAGCCCGAGACGACCTCGCTCATCCCAGCCAAACTGGCGTCGGCGGGAACTTCCGGGCTCATCATCGAGATTCCCAAGGCGGGAGATCCGAATATCGAAATCAACCTCAATTAGTCTGTCGAACGAATCGGGATTGGCTTCCAAATCGTCGTTATCGTCCTCATCAAGACGGGGGCGAAGTAGACTTCGGACGTCGATCCCGCGTTCGTCACGCCGCCTTCTTGCTCGCGATCAGTGCGGCGATCTGGCCGACCGAGTCGAGATGCTCGACGCCGGCCTCGTGGGCCTCGACGAGGACGCCGAAACGGTCTTCGAGAAAGACGACGAGCTTGAGAGTCGCGATCGAGTCGAGCACCCCGCCCGTGATGAGCGGGGTCGAATTGGTCAACTCGGACGGATCTTCACCGGGCAGGAAGTTGGTGAGGATATAGTCCGAGACCACTCGGCGGATCTCTTCCATCGCGAAATCTCCCTGTTGCGACGTCGGATCGACCTCGCCCTCAGAACTCGCAGGGCGCAAGGGCCGATTAAGACGGGGTTTTATCCAGAATCGGCCGATCGGTCAATCGGAACCGATTTATTCAAGAAACGCGGGCGATCGTGCCGATTTCGTAAGCTGATCCGCTCGGGCTCACGGTTGAGCTTGGGTATTGCGCCGCCAGGGCCGGCCCGGGTTCGCCTGGCCGCGTCGACCCGAAGAGGGTGAAGGCCGATGATTGCACGGACGCTTGCCGCACGACGACTTTGCGCCTTGGCGGGCCTCCTTCCATTGGTGGCTGGGTGCCAGATCGCCGGAAACCATTCCGCCAAGCATGTCCCTCAATATGGGATCATCGATCCTCACCAGCCCAAAGAGCTGGAGATGGTGTCGATGCCCCCGTATGTCGTCGAGCCACCCGACGAGCTCGAACTCGCCGTGAAGCCCGCGATCTCCGACTTCTCGCTCACGACCGTCGTCGTCCAGTCGGATGGCAACATCGACCTCGGGTATCCTGGTGACGTTTACGTCGCTGGCCTGACCCTCGCGCAGATCGAGCAGAAGCTGGCCCAGCATCTCGAAGCCTACTCCGCCGCGCACGGCGGTAACCCCCGGCAGAGGCTCGACGTGTCGGTCCGGCTCGTGAACGGCTCGCAGAGCAAGAACTATTACGTCCTGGGGACCGTTTCCAACCAAGGAAAGTTCCCGATCACGGGCAACGAGACCGTCCTCGACGGCATACTCGCCGCCGGTCTCCGGTCGAACAGTCTGCCCGAGAGGGCATATCTCGTCCGTCCTCGCCCGGCCGGGGCGGGAGATCAGATCTTCAAGATCGACTGGATCGGGATCAAGGAACGGGGCGACACCCTCACCAACTATCAACTTTTCCCCGGCGACCGCATCGTCGTACCGGGCGGCAAGCCCCCCAGCTTGCTCGGCTCGCTGCTCGGCGGAGGCTGAGCGGTTTAGACGTCTTCGCCGCAAGCCTTGCGGGCGTCGCGCTCAAACCAATTGTCGAGATAATAGTGTCGTCGAAGAGCCCAGGCCCAGCCGCTCGCCGCGAGATAGGCCGGGATGAAGAACGGTCCCCACCGCTCCACCTGACGGACGTGGACCTGTTCGTGGTCTCGGCATGAGTCGAGACAGTGTAAGTCGCGACCGATGATGACGTGGCCGAGCGTCATCGCCTGGGCCCGGACCGTGCGCGATTCGAGGAATCGGCGGGCGAATCCGCCGTGAAATTCGAGCGCCCCTCGCCTCGATTGGACTTTTCCGCCGGTCACAAGTGTGAGCCCACCCGCGAGCAGCCCGACCATCGTCGTCGGAAACGCCCAGGCGTAGAGGATGGGTCGGGAGAGTCTCCTCGCGAGATTCATGGGGTGTCCTGCCGGGAATCGTTGGTCGCATGCCTCATCGGCAGTCTGGTCTCGGGGCGGAGACGGCGTCAAGTTCCCTTCTCGGCCCGGCCCGACCCCGCTAGAGTGGCCGGGCCGACGCAACGGGGGAAATGGAGCACGCCGCAATGGACTTCTCGCTCTCCGAGAGCCAGCAACAATGGCACGACCGGGCGGTCGCGTTCGCGAAAGACGAGTTGCAAGACGATCTCCTCGGCCGCGACGAGCGCCGCGAGTTCTGGCGGGAAGGCTGGGAGCGATGTGCCCGGTTTGGTATCCAAGGGCTGCCGATCGCGACAGAATTCGGCGGGAGGGGCCAGGGACTGCCGGAGACGATCGCCGCGATGGAAGGTCTCGGCTACGGCTGCCCGGATAACGGCCTGATCTTCGCCATCAACGCCTGCCTCTGGACGAACGCCCTGCCGATCGCGAAATACGGCACCGAGGAGCAGAAACGCCGGTTCCTGCCCGGCCTGTGCGACGGCTCGCTCGTCGGCGCGAACGGGGCGAGTGAGGTCGAGGCCGGATCGGACATCTTCAGCATGAAGACGACCGCCGCGCGGGTCGACGGCGGCTGGATGTTGAACGGCCGGAAGACCTGGATCACGAGCGGGCCGGTAGCCGACTTGTTCGTCTGCTACGCCTCGACCGCCCCCGAGAACGGCATCCTCGGGATCACCGCGTTCATCGTCCCCCGCGAGACGCCGGGCTTCCGGCTCGTTCGCGAGATCCCCAAGATGGGAGTCCGTACCGTCCCGATGGGGGAGGTTGCGTTCGAGGATTGCCGAGTCCCGTCCGACGCCTTGCTCGGCCGCGAGGGCAGGGGGGCCGAGGTGTTCAACGCCTCGATGGAGTGGGAACGGGGCGCGATCCTTGCGAGCACCCTCGGGGCGATGCGTCGGCAGCTCGAACGCTGCGTCGAGCACGCTCGGACGCGGAACCAGTTCGGTCAGGCAATCGGCAAGTTCCAGGCGGTCTCGCACCGGATTGTCGAGATGGCGGTCCGGCTCGAAACATGCCGGCCGATGGTCTACCGGATCGGCTGGCTCAAGTCGCTTGGCCGAGACGCGACGACCGAGTCGTCGATTGCCAAGCTGCACGTCTCGCGCTGTGCCGTCGACAACAGCCTGGACGCGATCCAGATCTTCGGCGCGGCGGGCTACGTCGCCGAGACCGGGATCGAGCGGGAACTACGCGACAGCGTCGGCTCGCTGATTTACTCGGGGACGAACGACATCCAGAAGAACCTTATCGCTCGCAGCCTGGGGCTCTGATCTGAGGGAAGGTAGGCCGTTGCGGAACCGGCTCCGCTCGGTTATCACAAGACGATCTTTCCGCGATCAGTTCGATGCCTCTTCCGAAGGAACCTTGGACGACCCCATCTCAGCCTTCAAGGGCGAGGTGATGTCGGCCTGGCCGATCCCAAGAGGATAGGACTGTCTGCGGGACGCTTCCTGCCGGAACTTCCAACTACGTCAGCGGGTCGAGAGAGGTCGATTATTCATGGCCAACGCGCATTTCAACGATAGGGCGACGCTCACGGCGGGGCCGACTCGCGATGAAACACTCCTGTTCTGGGCCTGTTTCATATCGCTGATCGCGACGGCCTTCGGCTTCGTGATCAGGTCGCAAATCATGGAGTCGGGAGACTGGGCCAGGGAGTTCAACCTCGACAATACCCAGGTTGCCCGGATCTTGGGTGCGGGGCTGTGGCCGTTCGCGATTAGCATCGTCGTCTTCAGCCTGATTATTGACTGGATCGGTTATGGCAAGGCGATAGCTTTCGCCTTCGTCTGTCACATCACGTCGGCGATCCTCACCGTCACGGCGAAGACCGCTGACACGCTCTACTGGGCGACGCTAATCGGCGCACTCGGGAATGGCACGGTCGAAGCCGTCATCAACCCGGTCATCGCCACGGTCTTCTCGAAGGAGAAGACGAAATGGCTGAATCGGCTCCACGCCGGTTGGCCGGGGGGCCTCGTGCTGGGCGGTGTTCTCGCCCTTGCGATGGGTAACATGCCGTGGCGTGCCAAAATCGGGTTGCTCTTCCTGCCGGTCATCGCCTACGGGATCATGATGCTCGGGCGGAAATTCCCGATTAATGAGCGTGTCGCGGCAGGCGTCTCGTACAAGCCGATGCTCCAGGAAGTCGGTATCGTCGGCGCGGCGATCGCCGTTGGGATGATCGTCCGCGAACTGGGCAATACCTTCCAGTGGGAATCCTGGATCCAACTCACGATCGCCTCAGTCCTCGTCCTCGGCTATGGCGCATACGTCCGGACGATCGGCAAGCCGCTGTTCCTATTCCTGCTGGTCATCATGATCCCGCTCGCCACAACCGAGTTGGGCACAGATTCCTGGATCGGCTCGCTCATGAGCCCTGAGATGGCCAAGATCGGCCTCAAGGGTGCCTGGGTCTTGATCTACACTTCGGCGATCATGCTCGTCCTCCGGTTCTTCGCGGGACCGATCGCGCACAGGTTTTCGCCGCTCGGGCTTCTCGCCATCAGCGCCCTCCTCGCGGCGGGCGGGCTTCTCTTTCTCTCGGCGGCCACCGGCCTGACAATCCTCGCCGCCGCCACGCTTTACGGCGTCGGCAAGACGTTCTTCTGGCCGACGATGCTTGGAGTGGTCTCGGAACAGTTCCCGCGCGGCGGTGCGATGACGCTCAACACCATCGCGGGTGTCGGGATGCTCTCGGTCGGCGTGCTCGGCATGCCGTTCCTGGGTAATATCCAGGACACGAAGCTTGACAAAGACCTCGCGGCTACAAACCCCGCCATCTATGCCAAGGTGGCAGGCTCCGAGAAGACCAGCGTCTTCGGCACCTATAAGGCCGTCGACGCATCCAAGGTCGAAGGCCTCCCCGCCGAGGAGAAGAAGGTCGTCGAGGAGACGACGAATCTGGCCCGGAAGCAGGCGTTGACCACGGTCGCCCTACTGCCGTGTTTCATGTTCGCCTGCTATATCGGGCTGCTGCTCTACTTCAGGTCTCAAGGCGGCTACAAGCCTAAGGAATTGGTCAAGGATTACAGCTCCGAGCCCGAGTTGATTGGCTCCGGTACCCACTGATTCGACGTGATTCCTTGGCTCCGCGGATCGATCCGTCGCCCCCTCGAATCGAAGGGGGCGACGGTCGGACCGCGGATTTTTACGCGCTTCATCGCGATGACGGGTTGATCTCGCCATGTCCAAGCCATTACCTCTCAAACCCAAGCCGGAGATCGTCAGGAAACCCTGGCAAACAGGGCTGGGGCCTTACTATATCGGCTTGTTTTTATGGGTCGTCTTCTTCGACCAACTCGGCGTGCGGGCGTTGCCGGTGGGAGGGGTCGGCTGGTCGTTCCTAGGGGCTTTGGTAGCGGGTCCGCTTTGCTATCTCTTACTCTTCCGGGTGCCTTCGCTCTGGGGATATTCGACCGGCAAGCCGTTGCCGCTGCTCGCCGAGAGCACGTTCGGAACACGAGGGGCGAGATGGGTTCCAGGATGGCTGGTTGGGCTTGCGGAGGTGGTCTGGTTCGCCGTCGCCGTGTCCTACGGGACTGATCTCATGCTCAAGGGCCTGCTCGAAGCCCGCTTCCTCGACGCAGGGCAGTTCCGGCCGCTGGTGGTCGGGGGCTTCGTGCTTAAGAGTCCGCTGTTCCTGGCCACCTCGCTCTTCTGGAGCGTCGCCGCGGCGCTGTCGGGTCGGTGGCTGGTGCGGCTTACCGCCGCAATCATGTATGTCTATCCAATCTTTCCGGCGATGGTCTTCGGTGGCGCGATGCTCGCGATGATGGGCGGGGTCCGCTATTTCGCCCCGACGGGGATCGACCCGATCGGACTAATCGCGATCCCCGAGGCACGCGCCGGGGTCTGGTCAATGATGCTGGTCGTCCAGATGATTTTTGGCTTTTTTGCAATGGCAGGTGCGACCGGGGCCGACTGGGGCGCGGCGACGTCAAGCGAGCGCGACGTGCGCGTCGGCGGTTGGATCGCGGTCGGGATCGCTCCGATCGTGATCGCGGCGATCGCGCTCGTCACCGTCGCCGGATATCAAGGGCGGATCAACGCCGCGCGGGGCGGCATGACGGCCGACTCCGAGCCTGCGCAAAGCCCATTCAGTGATCCGATGGCGATGAAGCGGATGACGAACCTGCGATCGTCCACGAGCGAGATGGCCACTGTGGGCAAAGCTCCCGAAGCGACCTTTCGCGCGGTGATGGCCGACGGGATCGGCGGCCGGCTCGGCTGCGCGATGTTGATGATTATCGGAGTCGCCGCGCTGGCTCCCGCCGTCTACTCGGCGTTTATGCTCGGTCATCGGTTCCATGCGACTTTCCCCAGGGTCTCGCGGACGCGATGGACGTTGATCGGGATGGCCCTGGCGTGGCCTCTTGTCGCGCTCGGACTCGTCGATCGCCTCGAGACGGTCTTCAGCGTAATGGGGGCGTTGTTCGCGCCGGTGGTGGCCTGTATGGCCGCCGAATACGCCCGATATCGCGGGGTCTGGCCGGGGCGGCGGTCGGGCGTGAACCTGCCTGGGGTCTGCGGATGGGTCTCGGGCGTGGTTGTTGGCCTTCTGCCGTTCCTCCGGGGACCTTTCGAGTCGTTCCAGCCCGCCGCCTTCTGGGCGTTCCTCGCGGCGTATGCGGTGTATTGGGTCCTGGCGAAGGTCGTCGGCGAGGCGAGGATCATCGAAGCGACAGCAATGCCCGCTGCATGAAGATTGCCCACTTCGATTGACCGAGATCGCGGTGTGCCTATGATTTAGAGGAATCCAGCCGACACGATCTCTTCCGTTTGGCGACTTGATGCCCGACACGCCGACATTGACCGACTCGCCCGTTCGTTCGCGGATGTTTGCGGCCTTCGCCAATCCCGACTATCGCAAGTTTTATCTCGGGCAGGGCGTCAGCCTGATCGGCACCTGGCTGCAGGCGGCGGCGGTGAGCTGGATCGTCTTCGATCGGACGAAGTCGGAGCGGATGTCGGGTTGGGTCGAGGCGGCGGGGATTGTACCGGGGCTGTTCGTCGGGCTGCTCGCCGGGGCCTTGGCCGATCGCGTCGTGCCGAGGACGATGATCCTGCTCAGTCAGGTCGCCCAGATGGCCCTGGCCTTCCTGCTCGCAGTCTTGGTGATGTCGGGGAACGAGCGGGTCTGGCACCTGGCGTTGATCGTCGCCTTCACTCGCGTATTCGTGACGTTCGAGATGCCCGCGCGTCAAGTCTTCCTCTATGACGTGGTCGGCCGCTCGATGCTGGTCAACGCGATCGCCCTCAACTCCGGGCTGTTCAACGCGTCCCGCGTCATCGGTCCGGCGCTCGCGGGTCTCTGCCTGTCTCGACTCGGCGAATCGGCCTGCTTCGGCCTCAACGGCGCGAGCTATCTGGCGGCGATCGCGTCGCTCCTCCTGATCCGTCTCCGCCCCCGTGTGCAACACCCCTCGGGCAAAGGGGCGGGTGATATGCTCGGGGGTTTCGCCTATCTGATGCATGACCGTCGCGTCCGCTCGCTCTTCCTCCTGATGACCGGCTTCGGTCTGCTGGGAGGGGGTTTCAACGCACTCGGCCCTTCGTATGCCCAACGGTTCATCGGCACTGGCACCAGTGGTTACAGCGTCTTGCTCGCGATGGGAGGGGTGGGCGCGACGCTCGGCGCGTTGCTCGTGGCTTGGCTCGGCGGGGTTGAACGGCGCGAGCGGGTGGTGCTGGCCGGTATCGGTGTCTTCGCGGCGTCGATGGCGGCCTCGGTCGCGATTCCGCCCTGGTTCGGCCCGTTCGGCGGCACCGCAAGACTTGTCGGGGGTTCGATCTGTCTACTCGGCACGGGCCTGGGCGCGATCGTGTTTTATGCGGCCACCCAGACGATGATCCAGTCGGCCGTGCCCGACACCTTGCGCGGTCGAGTCATGGGAATCTGGATGATCGTCTATTCGGGATCGGTCCCGCTTGGTTGCCTCTGGGCCGGGGAACTGGCCCAGGCGATAGGCGTTGGGACCGTGATGTACGTCTCGGCGGCTCTGTGTGGCACGCTCGCGCTGGGGGTTGGCCTCTCGGGGGTGCTTCGCGAGATCAAGGAGCCTTGATCGGTGCGACGGCCTTGATCCGCCGACCGACGGCCGAGACGATCTTCTCCTCGATCTCGCCGTCCCACGGTGACGGGAGCCCGTAATAGACCATCGCCCCGCCCCCTTCGTAACCTCCTTCGAGCAAGACGCGCCACGAGGGGATGTAGGCCATCACGTCGTTGCAATAGGCCGAGACCCAGGTCCGCGACGAGCCGAGGTTCGCTTTGAGCCGGAGCGAATAGTCGACCACGACCTCGCCGCCCAGGAAGATCCAGGTCAGGTCTCCAAGCCTCCACACCTGGACCGGATAGGGATAGGTCGGATCGAGCTTGCCCTTCTCTTCGATCTGTCGGAGGAGCATCTTGGCCCGGCTCGCGATGGTGAAGTCGTCGACCTTCGTCTGCATCTCGATGAACGATTTGTCAGGGATGCTGGCGAACCCGAGCGGGACCTCTTCATAGCTCGTCGCCAGCGGCCCCTCGACCGCGTGGAGCGAGTCGATGAGCACATCATCGACGGCCTCGGCGAGTTGGTGCCCATAGCGCTCGGCGAGTTCGACCGTTCGCCTTGGTAGCGGGTTCTGATCGGCACCGCAACCCGCGACGAACATCGCCTGCATACCGGGATGGGTCGTTTCGAGTTCGACCTGCGCGAACCCCGCATAGTCGCCGGAAAACTTGTAACCGTCGAGCACGGTGCAATGGCAGGCATAACCCATAACGACCGCCTTGAGTTTACCGGCCGCCGTGTTGACGCGGAGGACCGGCACGTCGTGATCGACCGGGCCCTTCAACGCGAGCGAATCGCGGAGCGCCGGGACGTCTTGCTCATTGTTCGTTCGCCGGTTGACCGCGAAGTCAGTCCGGCCGGTCCCCCAGGCGACTTCGGCCGGTTCGAGGGCCTTGATTGAGGTCTCGATTAACTTCGCGAGCGACTCGATTAGCCCTTTGGTATAGACCTCGATCCGCCGTCGCTGGGAGTCGTCAAGCCGATACATGCTGATGAGATTCTTGCCGATCACCGGGCCCGAGTGGGTGTGCGAGCAGGCGATGACAATCCGGTCGCGGTCGAGGCCGTTATGGGTCTTGGCGGCGTCTCGGACGGCGTTCGAAACGTCAGGCCCGATCCCGCAGACGTCGAGCGTGACGAGCACGGCCGTCCGTCCGATCGGGTCTCGGAAGGCGAGGGCTTTGGCCCAGAGATCGTGGATCTTGCCTTGCGACGGCCGATCCCTCGCGCCATAACCGGCCATCCACATCGGCTCGGGCGGCGTAATCACGACCCGCGCCGTCCCCGCCTGCCAGCCCGAGTGATGAGGGTGGGGGGGATCGGCGAGAACGAGGCTGGCGGCCAGCAGGAGTATCGACGTCATCGGGATCAAGACTCCCTCACTCTATCCCTTCGTCAGGCCGTTCAGGAGCGCGAGATACGGCAGGAAGACGGCGAGGATGATGAACAAGACGACCAGTCCAAGGAAAACGAGGATGAGCGGCTGGATGAGGCTGCCCAGGTTCTTCACGAAGTAGGTCACCTGCTCCTCGTAGTCGTCGGCGAGCTTCTCAAGGCTCTCGGGGAGTCGGCCTGTCTCCTCGCCCGAATTGACGATCGCGATCACGTCGGGGGTGAACCGTCGGCTGTCGTCGAGGGCTTCGCTAAGTTCCGCCCCTTCCATGACCGTGACCTGGGCAGCGTTGATCGCCTTGCGATACGGCTCGAGCCGGAGCACGGCGGACGTGAGGGCGAGTGAATCCTTGATGTTCACGCCCGCCCCAAGCAGCGACGAGAGCGTGCGGGCGAACCGGGTCGTTTCGAGCAGCCGAAGCAGCTTACCGAGCACCGGGAGCATGAGGCCAAGCTCGTCCATCGCCCCTTTACCGACCTTGGTCCTGTAGAGCCAGAACATGCCGACAATCAGACCGACCGCCAAGACGGGCATCAGCCACCATCCCGCCGCCTTGACGAACGCGGCGAAGGACATCAAGAGTCGGCTCGGGAGCGGTAGCCCCTCTTTGCCGATCTCGCTGAGGAAGCTGGCAAACATCGGTAGGAGCACGATCGACAGCAGCGCCATGACGCCCGCCGCCAGGACCATCACGATCACGGGATAGATCATCGCCGATCGGGCCTGGCGGAGCAGGCGGACGCGGGCCTCATATTGATCGGCGAGTCCGCGCATCGTCTCGGGGATGCCCCCGCGTGCCTCGGCGACCCGGATCATGCTGAGGAAGAGCTTGTCGAACGCCTCGGGCTCAAGGACCATCGCGTCGGACAGGGCGTCTCCCTGGCGAATCCGGACGATGATTCGTCCCAGGATCGGGCCGAGCGCCGTGCGATGGAATTGCTTTTCGAGTGCGTTCAGAGACTTGAGGAGATCAACGCCCGCGTCGGTATAGGTGGCGAACTGCCGGCAGAATGAGGCAAGATGGGTTGTGCTGACCCGCCCGAAGAGGACCCGCTCGATCATCTTCGGGCCCCCCGTCGCCGGTGCGGGCTCTCGCTTCTTGCCGACCTTAGGGCGGGTCAACGTCGGTTCATCAGGCTCGGTCGGCGCACGCCAGCCCTGGTCGACCTCGGTCGTCTTGGGTCGCTTCGGTCGAGGGGGAGGGGGAGGGGTTTCGTCAGGTCCGCTCATCGTGAGACACTCCCTCGGTCCGTCCGCAAGGCATTGGACGCTTGTTGACGATTATCGGCCGAGACCGCAGGGAAAGCAATCGGCCCGAACCCGCTCGGAGTCTCTCGTGAATCTCACCCTGCTCGGTCTCGTCGGAATGCTGGCCCTCGACCCGATCCCGGTCGTCATCTCGTCCGACTGCGGCTGCGAGATGGACGACCAGTGGGCGATCGCGCATCTGTGCCTGGCCCCCTCGATCTCGGTTCGAGCGATCATAACCGCCCACGCTCCCAAGTTCGCGCCGCCGGCCTCAGAGACTTCGGCGACGGCTGCGCGGGCCGTGCTCAACCTCCTGCCGCCCTCAAGGAGGCCGCCGGTCATCGCCGGCGCGAACTTGCCGCTCGTCGACCGCAAGTCCCCGAGGCCGAGCAAAGGGGCCGACCGTCTGGTGGCGGAGTCAAAGGGATTCACGAGCGATCGCCGCCTCACGGTCGTCCAGATCGGTCCCGCGACCGATGTCGCCTCGGGCCTCCTGATCGACCCGACCCTCGCCGACCGGATCGCCGTCGTGGCGATGGCCTTCGACGGGTGGCCGAAGGGAGGCGATCCTTTCAACGTGCGTAACGACGTGGCCGCGTGGCAGGTCTTGATCAACTCGACCGTCCCGCTCACCGTAGTCGACGCGGCGGTCAGTCTCCGAAATCTCACGGTCACAAGAGAACAAGCCGCTCAACGATTTGCCGGCCGTGGAACTGCCGGACGTGGTCTCGTCGCGTATCAGACGTTATGGCTCGACCGTCAGTCCGAGCTGGCTCGCGCGGTGACGGGCTCGACTGACGCCTGGCCGGTCTGGGACTGCGGCACCGTGGCCGTCCTGCTCGGCTTCGCCGAGGTCGTCGAGCATCCACGGCCGAGGCTTCGCGACGATCGGACCTTCGACCACATCCAGACGAACGGGACAATCCGCTGGGTCTCGCGGATTGACGGTGATCGCCTCTGGGATGACTTCGCGTCACTCCTGGCACCGTAGGGAAGCTCCTTGCCAGCGAACCTCTCTTGCGGGTATGAACAACGGTCCGACCCGCGCCCGGCCAGGGAGTTGGGGACGGCCCATGGATCGGAGTCGCACCGCGATGATGCCCGCCGAGTCTGAATTGACCTCCACCGTCGCCGACAATTCCGAGAGCCGACCAGGGGGAATCCCGCTCTACGTCTGGGTCATCGGTGCCGCTGTCTTGGCCGTGCCGGTGGGCTATTTCTGGGGTCCCGGAGCGAAGGCACTCGACCTCCTGCCGAACCTGATCATCCGCCTGCTCAAGGCCCTCGCCACGCCGCTCGTCGTCCTGGCGACACTCCACGCGATCGTCACCAATGATGTGCGCGGTCGGCAAGGGGCACGAATGATGCTTTATTACTTCATTAATACGACTGTCGCGATCGGCATCGGCCTCGCGCTCTCGAACCTGGTCAAGCCTGGACTCGGTGCCGACTTCTCAGGTCTCGAAACGACAGCCGGCCAGCCCGCCCCTGCGGCGGTCAAGACAGAGGCCCCGGGGCTGACCAGCCTGCTGTACATGATCTTGCCCGAGAGCATCGGCGACGCCTTCGCGAAGAACAACCTCGCACAGCTCGTGGTCGTCACCCTGGCCCTCGGGATCGGCCTCGCCAAGATCCGCGACGAGCAAAAGAAGCGAGGGGAAACCACGTATCTCATCGCGGTCGATCTGATCACGATCGGATTCGAACTCCTGATGCGCGTCTTGCTCTGGGTTGTGGCCTTGGTGCCCTTCGCGGTGTTTGGCGTTGTTGCGTCGAACGTCGGGCGCGATGACTTCGGGAAGACGTTCCAGTCGTTGCTCTGGTTCATCGCGGTCGTGCTGATCGGCCTCGCCTGCCAGATCGCCTGGTATCTCGCTCAGATGGCGATCTTCGCCAAGATGTCGCCGTTACGCTTTCTCAAGGGGGTCAAGAACGTGATGGCGGCCTCGTTCAGCACCGCGAGCACAGGTGCGACCATGCCGATGACCCTCCGCGCCCTGACCGGCCCCCTCCGTGTCTCGCGACCCTCGGCGCAGCTCGCCGCGTGCGTCGGCACGAACTTCAACAACGACGGCACCGCGCTCTATCAAGCGGCGGTCGTCCTGTTCATGGCCCAGGCAATGGGTGCTCACCTGACTCCCGTCAATCAACTCGTGATCGTGCTCACCACGGTCGTCGCGAGCATCGGCGCGGGAAATATCCCGTCGGGGGGATTCGTCACCCTGCCGCTCATCTTTGCGGCCGTCGGTCTGCCCGCCGACAAGATCCCCATCATCCTCACCATTGATTGGTTCCTCGACCGTTGCCGCACTTCCTCGAATGTCCTCGGCGACATGACCGTTGCCGTCCTGCTCGATCAGACGCACGAAGAGGACGATAAGCAGCAGACGGCGGACGAGTCGGTCTAGCCTTCAGGCGTTGAGCCTACTCCGTCCCTCCGGGCTTCGGGACTCGATCGACGCGAGGTTTTCAAGCACGTCGAGATAGAGAGATAGGATCGACGGCCCACGCTGACGCACGAGCCAGTCCATCTGATGAAAGTGGTCGGCAGGCCAGCTCGGCAGTGGCTCACCGAAGGCTTCGGCCGAAGCGACGGAGACGAGGCCGTCATTCGCCCCTTCGACTTCGCCCATGATCGCGTGGAAACGCTGGAGGTGACGGCAGACGTCCTCAAGCGGCGGGTCGCCGGCCACGCTGAAGCAAGGCACCCCATCCGGGACAGGATGGCGGCGATGGAATCTGCGGGCCGAGCGCCTCGTGACGTCGAGAAAGCCGCCATGGTCGATCTTCATGGCCGCGAGCAAACGATACACCCGACCAAAGCCGATCTTGGCGAAGTCGGCTAGGGCTGACCCGAGATGGGGCGTCGCGATCGTCGTGAGGCTGCGGACCAGCCCGAAATCCCGGTCACTCGCGAGCAGGGCACGGGCGTCGAGGCCACCCATGCTGTGACCGATCAAATGCACGGGCTCGCCGCCGAACGCCGATCGAATCCGCCGTGCGAGGAAGCGGGCGCGGTTCTCGATGCTGGAGATCGAGGGAACCTGCGAAACCAGCACGCGATTGCCCCCGGCCCGAAAATAGCCGGGGATGCGGCGGAAATAGCTGGCCAGCGTCACGGGACCGAGCCCGATCCGGTCGAAGCCGAACAGTCCATGAGCCAGGACGATCGGAGCTTCCAGGCGAGGGCATAGGCGGACGGGAAGATCCACGGCGATTCCGTCCTTACTGGCAAGCTGCCAGCACTTCACACATGGTGATGGAGCACGAATCTTGATCGAAGTCTAGACGCGCCACGGCCCGAGGCAAGGATACGAGAGCCCATTTGCAAGAGGGGCCTGACGACTTTAACGATCTTGCAATGCGCGGGTGCCGCGTCGATGATGAGGTGCGGTTTTGTTGAACGAGACCACGGCGGAAAAGGGGTCGGGATGCTGCTCCACGGATTCATCATGTCCGCCGAACTGGTCGAAAATCCGCCGGGGAGCGAACGGATCGAACTCGTCTTGCGCATCCAGGGCGTCGGCCCGGGTCAGCCCCGGAGGATGGTCGTCCCGTACGACTACCTCCTGAGCGATCCCTCGATCGACGGCGACGACGTGGCCGGGCGTGGCTTTGAAGCCGAGGTCGAGCAGGCGGGGCCGTCGCGATGGGAGGTGACCCGGCTCACGATGGCCGGGAAGGTCTTACGACCCAAGGAGTGAAGCCGGCTCGCCCGCGATCAAGCGGCGATAGAGGGCGACATAGCGGTCAACCACGACCGGGAGGGCATACGCCTCGTCGATCCGCCGCCGAGCCGCCGAGCCGAGGCGTCGCGAGAGGTCGGGATCGGTGACGACCCGACAAATCGCGTCGGTCCAGGCGGGGCGATCCTGCGAAGGGATGAGCAGACCGGCGTCACCTGGCCCGAGCAGGTCGGTATTCCCTCCGATCGCGGAGGCGAGACAGGGGAGTGCCGTGGCCATCGCTTCAAGAAGCGAGTTGCTCATTCCCTCGGCCACGCTCGGCAAGACGAACGCATCGGCAGCTCGCAGATATTCGGCGGGGCTAGGTACCGAGCCGGTAAAGACGACGCGATCAGAAACGCCCGCTTCGCGCGATCGCTCCTTGAGGCGATCACGCTCGACGCCATCCCCGACCAGGAGCAGGCTGGCCCCGGTGCGTCTCGTCACTTCGGGCCAGATGTCGAACAAGAGGTCGAGATTCTTCTGGGGATGGAGCCTGCCTGTGAAGACCACCCGGGGCCGCGAGGGCAAGCTCGACTCGACTGCGCTCGGTCCCGGCTGGAACTGGACGGCATCGACCCCGCTCGCCATGCGGATCATCTTCCGCGCGGGGACGCCGAGGCCGAGCCATTGGCGCTCGATGTCTTCGGAGATCGCGGCGAACGCCGTGTTTCGGATCGCCACGCGACGGAGGAAGGGAAACCCTTTCGTCCGGGCCATCTCTTCGGCTTCCCCGAAGTAGCCCGAGCTTGCCGGCTGGACGAGGGTCGGAGCGCCTTGCAGGACCGGCCTCGCGAGTCCGGTCGCTATCGACTCCCACAAGGCTTGATGGGTATGGATCAGATCGAAGGCGGGCCGCAGCTTCAAGAGTGCCCGAATCACGCCCAGAACGAACGAGAGGCCGAAGAGGGGGCCACGGCTTGAGGTCGCGACCCAGCGGTGGACCCGCACGCCGTCGACCACCGAGTCTCGCGGGAGGTCGGGATAGGCGCGGGTGACGACATGGACATCGTGACCTCTACGGACCAACTCGATCCCCTGCGCCAACGCCTGCCGCTCCGCGCCACTAGCCATCGGGTGGAAGTGGCTGACCACATAACAGATGCGAAGACGTGAGCGTTCTGACATGAAACCAACGGAGGAGAAAGACAACGAGGCAGGCGCTTGGCCTGCCTCGTCGCTCGCAGAGGAATCGGGGCGAAGACCGCTCATCGCTTGATGACGAGGTTCGCGAGGTCGCGCCCGTACATGTCAATGATCTTGCCTGCGGCGGCCGTGACCTGCCCCTGGCCCACCGCGAGCGTCCGACCGCTCGGCATCGTCACCTTAATCGTCCAATCCCCTTCGGGAAGGGTGATCGCGAACTGGCCGAAGGCGTTGGTGCGGGTGGTCCGGTCGACGGACCGGCCCGAGCGGTCGGAGATGACGACCTCGACATTCTCCTCAGGATTGAGCGAGTCTGCCGAGACGATCTTGCCTTCGAGGATGTTTCGCTTGGGTCGAAAGGCCGGGGTCGAGGGGACGACCGGCTTGTAAGAATTGCGGCGGCCGCTCACTTCCGGCTTGGCGTCGGGGAAGCCCGGGATCGATTCGATCGCCGGGGGTTCACCGCTGCCGGGTGCGATCGGATCGGGATCGGTCGGGACGGGCGGAGTCGGACTGATCGGCGGGGGGATGGCCGTCTTCGGATCGAGAGTCACTGACCCCTTCGTCGCGGAATCTTTGAGCGGCTTGGTCGTGGGTGCGGTCTTGGTGACAGGTGCCGAAGGGCTCCCTGTCACGTCCTTCACGGTCGCCGTCTCTTTGGGCTTGATCGGGTCGTAGGTCGCGGAGGTCGATCCGCTAGTGTTGGGATCGCCAACGGCCGAGGATTTGAGCGGGTCTCGGGTCAAGTCCGAGCCGTTGCCCGGCAGGGCGTTGCGGGTGCCACTCGATCCGAGGGGGTCGGACATGCCCTTGGTCGTGTTCAGCGAGTCGTCTCGGACCGGCTTGTTGGCCTCGGTCGAATAATCCGGCCCGTCCGCGACCGTGCTATTCAAGACCGCGCCCGGGCGGCGGTCGAAGGCGTCGGCCGACTTCTGGGTCTCGCTCGGTGCGGCCATTCCGGGGTTTGGCCCGACCCGCATTGCAGGTGTCGCGGCCATCTCGCAGCAGAGATCGGACGAAGTCGCCACGAGGCCGGTGCTGGTGACGAATGACGACGAGGGGAGATAGGTCGTCGGGCTCAGGTAATAGGTCGGGGTCAGCGACGTGGGATAGGTCGAGACATAAGTCGTTTCGACGTAACGTCGCGGACGAAAGGCTCGGTAGTAGCGGCTCGACACGTAGGCCGTCGGGACGTAATACGCGGTCGGCACGACATCATAGACATTGGCCGACAGCGTCGTGGGGACAATCATCGACGAGGTGGTCACGTACGACCGGGGCACGACAGTACGCGACGGGACGAGATACGTTCGAGGAAGCTCGACCACCGACGCTGTGGGGACAACTTCAACCGTCTCGACCCATCTCAGGTCGGCCTTCGCCGTAGGAATCGAAGCGGAATTCCATCCGAGCAGACACGCCCCGAGGGCCCATTTCGTCAAAGTAAGGCGGTTTCGCATGATCATGTCCTCGCAGAGTCTTGTCGTGGCCGACGTCTCGATCGATACGGTCATTTCAGACGTGTTAGGCCCATTATTCCAGAATACCAGAGCAATCGGTCTCGGCAAGGGTGGCGCGGGGTGACTTGGGACGTATCGTGGCCTGGTTCCTCCCCCGGGGAGTCAACAATTTGCGTGCCGCCGCCGCTTCTGGGATAATCACCGAAGTCGCCGAGCCATCGGGCCTAGACTTGTCGCGGTAAGCGGAGATCGCTCGATGTTCAGCACCCGAGATGCGTCCGTGGTTCTCGATCGCGATTTCCTGGAAGTGCGCGGCAGAATCCTTGAAGTTGCCGCCACCCTGGATCGCTTCGATCGCGCCCCGCGTACCCACGCCCCGGGAGAGACCCCCGACCGACGTCTGGCCCAGCTTCGCCGGGCGCTCGAAACTCTCCTCGAACCGGGGCGTGGTCGGGCCGAGACGATCCAGCGAATCTTCTCGCTCGAATACGACTCGGAATGGCGCGAGCTCAACGGCCTTCCGCGTCCGCAAGATTGATGACATGTATTCGAACGACACCTCGTGAGTCTCATCATGGATTATTTCGACCCTCACATCCACATGGTCTCCCGCACGACCGACGACTATAAACGGATGGCACTCTCGGGTTGCGTCTATGTTAGCGAACCAGCGTTCTGGGCCGGTTTCGACCGATCGGGGCCGGAAGGGTTCCGCGACTATTTCCGTCAGCTCACGGAGTATGAGGGGCTTCGCGCTCGCGCGTACGGGATCGAGCACGGGACCTGGCTCTGCATCAACGCCAAAGAGGCCGAGAATGTGGAACTGTCTCGCGAAGTCATCAAGCTGATTCCCGAATTCCTCGACAAGCCGGGCGTCCTCGGGATCGGCGAGATCGGCCTGAACAAGAACACGAAGAACGAGGCGACTGTGTTCCTCGAACATCTCGAGCTCGCAGCGCGCACTGGCGAGCTTGTTCTGGTGCATACGCCGCACCTCGCGGACAAGTATCAGGGCACGCGGATGATACTTGACATGATCCGGGGGGACCGTCGAATCGCCCCCGAACGGGTCTGCATCGACCACGTCGAAGAGCATACGATCCGTCCTGCGCTCGACGCCGGGCACTGGGTCGGCATGACGCTCTATCCGATCACCAAATGCACCCCCGCCCGCGCGGCGGACCTGGTGGAGGTCTATGGGCCGGAGCGCATCCTCGTCAACTCGGCGGGTGACTGGGGGCACAGCGATCCTTTGGCCGTCCCCGAATTCATCTTCGAGATGCGTTCACGAGGGCACGACGAATCGCTAATCCGCCGGATCGTCTTTGAGAACCCGCTCGCATTCTTCCGCCAGTCGGGGCGTTTCACCTACGCGCCGAAAGTCTCCGGTGGGGCGATCGCGAACCCGTGAAGATCGTTCGATAGATCCGATAGGACAAACGCCCGTATCGATACGGACGTCTGCATGGGTCGATCGCAACGCCGATTACTTGCTCTGGGTCTGGTTCGCATTGATCGATTCGACCTTGTCGGCCTGCTTCGTCTTTCCGGCAACATCCTTTGGTGCCGGACTGGCGGGCTTGTCAGGAGCCGGCGCGGCGGCCGGTTTTGTCCCGGCCACCACGGTCGGCCCTTCGGCGGATTGGTTGCAACCCGCGATGACCGAAAAGGTGCAGAGGATCATCGCGGCCAAGAATCGTCGCATCATCGTCGTACTCCGCGTCGAGGACTCAAGCTGGGGAGAGACCAGGAACTCGTCCATTCGCCGGGCGGTTACAGGGAATCCGAACTAATGACTTCCGCTCCCGCGCGGGTACCAACACCTCGGTAGGTCACTGGGTTGATCGACTGCTTGATGAAGCGGGCCGAGCCGTCCCCCATCACGAAGTTCGCACCGCCGGAGTGGAAGCTGCGAAAGCCGAACCCCCCGTAATAGGCGGCACGCGGGTCTTGCCACCAGGTCTGGATGTTGCCCTGGATGAGCAGGTCGGCGGTATAGTTCTGGAGCGGGGCGTTGATGTTCGGCACGGTGTAGCCGAACGCCGTCGGGCGGTAGTCACCAACCGTTCCGATCCAGACCGAACCGACCGACCAGAACTGGAACGGCGAGTCAGGCTCGCCTTTGAATCGCGACTGTTCGCCGACGAAGACCGTGTTGCTTAAACCGTCGGTGATGTCGGCGAAACGATAAGAGTTGCTTTTCCCAAAAGGGCCATCCTGGTAAGCCGGAAGCGCCTCGCAACTGCCGCTAGTCACGTCACCATAGACCCCGGCGTAGTAGCCGTAAAAGATCACCTCGGTCACGCCGATGTTCATCCCGTAAGAGCCGAAGGGGGTCGGGATTTGGCCCTTGGTCGGATCGTTCGGCGTCGCCCGGATGTCCGACGGGCAGATGTATCCGTTGATATTCTGGGAGAACCCCGTCGTGTTCTGGGTGTTCTTCGACGTGAAATTGAAGTTCAAGCTATTGTAGATGTTTCCCGATTCGATGAATGGGAGGATGTGGGTGAACATGGTGTGCTTCTTGGGATAGGAGCAGGGGCCTCCCCGATTCGGCTCATCCCTCATCGAAGATCCCTCGATCCCGATCGGGAAACATCTACAATAGCTTGAACTTCAATTTCACGTCGAAGAACACCCAGAACACGACGGGGTTCTCCCAGAATATCAACGGATACATCTGCCCGTCGGACATCCGGGCGACGC